>JBDGUY010000145.1:0-5170 GCA_039585935.1 Gemmatimonadota bacterium | reverse complement strand
CGAGGATCGGCATCAGCCATACCCTGCGCTCGGTGAGTTTGCGGATTCGCTCGTCCACCGCTCGGACGGTGTCCGAGTCCTCGACCTTTGGAATCAGGATCACGTCAGGTTCTTCCGGGGCTACGGCATCGAGATCGTCCAGGCCCAGAGGAAGCGGGTTGATTCGCACCATCCGCTCCGCTCCCATGAAGTCTGTCGTGCGCAGAAGATTGCGAACGACGAGCCGCGCGGCGTCCTTGTGGCCCGGGTGAACGGAGTCCTCCAGGTCGAGGATCACGCCGTCCGGCCCGTGGAGCCCCGCATTGACCGACAGCTTGGGTTGATCGCCCGGCAGATACAGCCGGGATCGACGAAGGCGGTCACGGGGAGTCGGCTCACCCGGCGGGACAGTCCGCTCCGGTCGGGCGTCACCGCCGGAAATCCCCGCCTGCCGCAACGCGGCCTCGACCCTGGCGCCGACTACGGAATCGAGCGCTCCTCCATCCTCGATACGCAACTCCGCATGATCGACGCCGAGCGCCTCGCAGACCCGGCGGGCCTCGGCCTCGATCGCCTTTCCGTACAGTCGGCCAACACGGGATGACAGGTCAATGTGTATCCCGCCTTCGTCGGAGAGCTGCACCTCCGCCAACAGGTCCGAACGTATGTCAGGGCCCGCCCTCCCGGCCTTGCCGCCGCCGGCGGCGGAGGGCCCACCGCCGGTCGTCTGGTTGTTCACAGCCGCCTCCTCAGCCGAGGTGCGTCAGAATCGCGTCCGTGACCTGGGTCGTCGTGGCCGCACCCTGCGCGATCACATCCGGGCCGCCGGGCAGTTTCATCATGTCGTAAGTCTTGACTGATCCCTCCTGCACGACCGCACCCACGGCGTGTCGGATCCGGTCCGCGCTTCCCGTCTCGCCGATATGGTCGAGCATCATCGCGGCAGTAAGGATCATGGCGATCGGGTTTACGATCGGCGGGTCGAGCTCCTCGTACTTCGGGGCCGAGCCATGCGTCGGCTCGAAGACGGCCACCTCGTCACCGATGTTGGCTGAGCACGCGAAGCCGAGTCCGCCTACGAGACCCGCGAACGCGTCGGAGACGATGTCGCCGAACATGTTGCCCGCCACGATCACCGAGTAGTCCTCGGGACTCTTGGTCAGCCACATCATCTGGGCGTCGATGTTCGTCGACCAGTGCTGAATGCCCGGGAACTCTTTCTGAATCGCCCGCGCCTCTTCCTCCATCATTCCGGAGGTCTCGCGCAGCACGTTGGGCTTCTCACACACGGTGACCGATCGATACCCGTGCTTCGCCGCGTATTCGAATGCGGCGCGAACGATCCGATGGCACCCGCTACGTGTGAAAATCCGGGTCGAAATCGCGAGATCGGGACCGGGTGTGTCCGCGAAGCGGGTGAACTTGGGGTGCGTTTCCAGTGCTTCGCGCACCTGGGCCGGCGGGTCCGTCCATTCGACGCCGCCGTATAGTCCCTCGGTGTTCTGCCTGAAGATCACGGCGTCCACGGGCGGCTCATCGATGCCACCATCCGCGCTCCGGCGGATGAAGTTCAGCGGATTTCCGGCGAATGATCGACACGGCCGGATGCAGATGTCGAGGTCGAAGATCTGCCGCAGGCTGACGATCGGGCTGTAGTACACGAGGCCCTTGTCCTGCAGCTCGGGCTTCAGCTCGGCGATCGCCTCGTTCTTGGGCTTGGACGTAATCGCCCCGAACAGTCCCAGGCCATGCTCCCGGAGAAGCTCCACTGTCTTCTCGGGAAGCGGGTTGCCTTCGTTCACCCACGAGTCCCAGCCGATGTCGGCATGCACGTAGTCAGCCTGGAAGCCCACTGCGTCGAGTACTCGCACTGCCTCAGGCAATACCACCTTGCCGATCCCGTCCCCGGGCATGGAAACGACCGTCCTTCGTGCCATCGTCTATTTCCTTTCGTGTTAACCGCCGAGGCCGAGCCTCGTGCGAACCTGTTTCTCGATTCCTCCAGCGACTACCAGCCCCTGCGGCACCGATCCGAGGGCAGGGAAGCGGAAGCTCTCGCCCTCCCACAACAGCAGGCCACGCGAAAAATCGACATCGATCAACGAGCCGGGAATCAGTGTTCGGGCTCCGGCGCCGATCGCCGTCGCATGGACCTCTCGCAGACGGTCTACCAGGGCCGGGCACTCGATGCACAGCAGACCGTTGTTGAACGCATTGCGCAGGTAGGTCTGCGAAAAGCTCCCGGCGATTACGAGGGGTATCCCCGATGCCTGGAGCGCCGTCGCTGCCTGCTCGCGACTCGACCCGGTTCCGAAATTGTAGCCGCCCACCAGCACGTCGCCCGGGTCGATCCTGTCGGAGAAGTCGGGATCGTAATTCCGCATCACGACCTCGGCCATCTCGCGTTCGGTCATTCCTTCCTTGTACGTCCAGTCCTTCCCGTAGATGCCGTCAGTGTTGAGGTTGTCCTGTGGCACGAGCACCGCTCGGCCACGCACCCGTTCGGGAAAGCCGTCGAGAATCTGGACGGTCTCTTCCTGTTCGGGGGCTCCGTCGAGGCGGTCGAAGCGATACTCGGCGTGTCCGCCGTCGAGTCGTACCGGACCTCTGATGTACCCGGATGCCGCTGACTCCGCGACGACCTCGGGACTGGCCAGGTACGCTTTCGCATCGCGCGATCCCATGCGCCCCTTGAAGTTCCGATTCGTGGCCGAAATGCCCACCTCTCCGGCTTCGAGCAGGCCCGTTCCGAGTCCGATACACGGGCCGCATGCAGCAGGAAGCGGCCGAGCACCGGAACTCAGCAAAGTCTCCCACGCACCGGATTCTTCTGCCGCTTGCTGGACTTCGGCGCTGGCTGCCGCCACGTACAGCTCTACTCCGTCCGCCACACTCCGACCTGCAAGGACAGCTGCCGCAGCCTCCAGGTCTTCCAGCCTGCTGTTCACGCAGGAGACGATGTACGCCTTGTCGACCCGGATGAATTCGCGCTCGAGATCCGCGACAGAATGCATCGTCTGCACGGTGTCCGGTCCCGCTACGTGCGGCGTGACCGAGCCGAGGTCGAGTTCAATGCGGGCCGCATAGTGCGCGTCCTGGTCCGGGACCGGCGGGCTCGCTTCCCAGTCTGCGATCTCCTGTTCGCTGAATCGGTCGAACCCACCGTTCGAACCGAGCTTCGACATTCGGGCCCGGAGATAGTCGAGTGTGGTGCCGTCGACCGGGAACCAGCCGACCAGCGCACCCCATTCGGTCGTCATGTTGGAGATCGTCATCCGCTCGGCCATGTCCAGCGACTCGATCCCATTGCCGGCGAACTCGATCGCCGCATTCAGCACCTCGCCACGGTTGTACAGACCGCACAACGTGATGATGACGTCCTTGCCGGTCACCCCGGGGCGTAGTGTCCCGTGCAGCACGACCTGGACGGTCCGCGGGATCTGCCACCAGAACTCGCCTGTTGCCCAAATCGCGGCGGCGTCCGTTCGTACAACGGGCGTGCCCAGTGCTCCAAGGGCGCCGTACATGTTCGCGTGCGAGTCGGATGCGACGACGAGCGCGCCCGGCGCCACGTACCCGTGCGACATCATGATCTGGTGCCCGATGCCGGTGCCCGCCGGGTAGAAGTGAATGCCGTGGTCGGCCGCAAACGCCTCGATCGCCTCGTACTTGGAGAGGTTCTCGGCGCTGTCGTTCTGAATGTCGTGATCCAGGACGAACACGGGCTGCGTGGCGTCCGCAACCCGGCTCGCCCCGATCGCTTCGAATTTCTTCATCACCGCAGCCGTGTTGTCGTGCGTCAGCACGTGTCGCGGCCTCAGTGACACCACGTCGCCCGCCCGAAGGGGACGGGCCGGCCCCTCCATCAGGTGACTCTTGGCGATCTTCTCGACGATAGTCTGTCCCATCAGCGATTCGCGCCGGCCCCGGGAGCCCGGCGTGCCTCCCTCAGCGGTCCGATGTCGCCAGTGCCATGAGCTCCGTCACCGAGCCCTGCTTCTCCAGGCCCCACACAGCTTCCTTCAGCCGATCCGCCGCGGCGTCAGTCATGACCGGGGCCGCGAGCGCGTCGAATTTCGCTTCAATCTCGGAGTCTGTAAGGGGATTGCGTGGATCTCCCTTCGGGAAATCGAGCCTGGTCGAGAACGTCCGTCCGTCCGTTGTATGGACTTCGACGTCCGCCCGTTGTAGCTCGGGAAACACCTTCTCGATTTCCGGGTCGGCGATCACCTCGACCTTGTTGAGCTGTGCCCGAATCCTCGGGTCCATGATCTTTTCCTGCGTGAACTGAACCGGTGTGACCTGGCGATCGGCGACCGCCGCAGCGATCACGTACGGCAGGCTGTGATCGGCCGTCTCCTTCGAACGTGGATCGTACTTCGATGGGTCCGCGAGAATGTCCGCCGAGCGGGCGGTCGAGCGAATTCGAACGGTAGCGACGTCCTCGGCCGACAGATCGTTTCCGATCACGATATCCAGTACGGCGGATATCGGCGTGTGAGTGAGCGCCTCGGTCGGAAATGCTTTCATTCCACAGCGCTCGATGCGCCACGACTCGCCGAGACCCTCGGTCAGGACCTCGAGCTTCCATTCCGGTCCGAGGCAGTGAACGATTCCCTCTTTCCCGTCGATCACGTGCTCGGGACCGCTGTAACCCTTTTCGGCCAGGAGCGCGGCCAGCACTCCCGACTGCGTGGCCATCGGATCCACGGTGTTCTTCATCATCGTGAGCTTTCCCGCCGTGACCGCACCGAACGTGGCCTGGCGCGAAGCGGAGATCCCGATCGCGTGTTGAATCTGCTCCCACGGCAGATTCAGCATCCGCCCCGCTACGATCGGCGACACGAAGGCAGTTAGCGTGGCGTGGTGCCAGCCGCGCTCCCGGATCCCCGGGAATGCCGCTTCGCACAGGCGCATCTCGAATTCGTGTCCGAGCACGATTCCCACGATCAGTTCCCGGCCGTCCTTGTCCATGCGCTCCGCGCAGGCCATGGCTGCCGGAATGATGTCGGACGGATGGGAGGGATCCTGCTGCCAGTAGATGTCGTTGTAGTCCATCACCCGGACCATGAGAGCATTGGCCAGGGAGGCGGATACCACGTCCATACTTCTGCCGGATCCAATGACGGTCGCAGGACCCTCCCCCGCGACTTCGTCGAGGACTTCGAGCGCGATCTCAGCGTCCTCCTGT
>JBDGUY010000144.1:0-5181 GCA_039585935.1 Gemmatimonadota bacterium | reverse complement strand
GCGATGACGAGCCACAACCGAATCCGACGATCGACGAAGGAGAGACCGTCAGCCTGATCGCGGAAATCGACACCCGCAGACGCACGGCCAGGAGCCGGCTCGAGGGACACCTGAAGGTGGAAGCTGCGGATTCGTCAATTGCCGGCGACTTCAGCTTCGTTCTGGGAGAGGCGAGCCTGTTCTGGCTGACGCCCGGGTTCGCATCGCACGAAGTCGAATTGTTCGGCCTGGCCCGCGGCGATATCAGCGGGACTCTTCCGCGCCAGCGCTGGTCCGCATTCGGTGGGCGGGCGACTCTCCCCACATTCGACCTCCTGTCGTTCTACGGGCCGCGACTCGTGTATGGCCAGGCGGCATACCTCGTTCCGATCACCGCCCTCGATGTCATGCTGATCGGACCGCCAAAGGTGCTGGCGCGTGTTGCCACGGGTAGTGCCTGGGAGCCGGATGGGTCCTCGCATTTCGAGACCAACCTGATCGCCGGGGTGCGGTGGTCGATTCTCGAGGCGGGTGTGGCTTTCGATCCCGGCGAGTCGGATCCATCGTCCCGGTTTTATGCGATTCTCCGCTTTCCCGGGGACCTCTGAGCGACGGGCTCTTCTTCTCTGAGCGCCGGCCGATCGGGAGACCTTTGACACGCTCTTCGTACAGGCCTTACGTTGCGGGGCGTGAACGGATCCAGCCCTCCAACCCGATCGCGCGCCTGATGGCCGTCCTTTGCGTACTCCCGGCGCGGATCGCAAGCCAGCGTATTCCCAACAAACCCGTCCAGGTGATTGCGGGCCGATCACTCCTCGAGTGGAGCTGGAGAGCCGCGTGCGAGGTCCCCGGCGTCGATGCGGTCTGGGTGGCCACCGACAGTGAGATGATCCTCGAACTGGTCCGAGGGTTCGGGGGAACGGCGGTGATGACATCTTGCGAGCATCTCTCGGGAACCGATCGAGTCGCGGAAGTCGCGAGATCAACCGCCGGGCAGGAATTTGATGTGATCGTGAACTTTCAAGCGGACGAACCATTTCTTCCGCCCGGCCACGCCGCTGCCGCAATCGGACCGGTCGTCATGGGGAATTCCGACATCGCGACGCTCGCGACTCCATTCCGCACGGACGAAGAATGGAACTCTACGGCCGAAGTGAAAGTAGCTCGAGCAGTCGATGGTCGGGCGCTGTACTTCAGTCGAGCCGGGATTCCGTGGGCCGAAGCAGGCTCGCCTGACTACGAAACGGTTGACGATCCATGGCTTCGGCACCTGGGGCTGTACGTATACTCGAGAGACGCTCTGGAGAAATGGGTGGAGTTGCCTCCGTCACCGCTCGAAAAACTCGAGCGACTCGAGCAACTTCGTCCGCTGGAAGCCGGACTCCACATTCATGTCTCGGTCGTTGGACCCTGCGAGGGTGCGATCGAGGAGCCGGATGACCTGACCTGGGCCGAGGCTTTGCTGCTCGCCCGCAATCCCGACTGAGAGTGAGGCGACCTTTCATGCCCGAGCCTTCAGCACCACATACGAAGTACATATTCATTACCGGCGGCGTCGTCTCATCGCTGGGGAAGGGAATCGCCGCTGCTTCGATTGGTCGTCTTCTGGTCGAACGGGGGTTGTCGGTCACGATTCAGAAGTTCGATCCCTATATCAATGTCGATCCTGGCACGATGTCACCATTTCAGCACGGTGAAGTCTATGTGACCGATGACGGGGCCGAGACGGATCTCGATCTCGGGCACTACGAGAGGTTCATCGACGAGTCGCTCTCCCAGTCGAACAATGTCACGACGGGCCGGATCTACCAGAACATCATCAACAAGGAACGCCGGGGTGACTTTCTGGGCGCGACGGTGCAGGTGATCCCTCACGTGACGGACGAGATCAAGTCGTACGTCCGTCGCCTCGCCGAGGGACATGACGTGGTGATCACGGAGGTCGGGGGGACGGTCGGCGACATCGAGTCCCTTCCTTTTTTGGAGGCATTGCGGCAGTTCCGGCAGGACGTCGGACGCGACAATTGCCTGTTCATCCACCTGACCCTCGTGCCGTACATCGCGGCCGCCGGAGAGCTCAAGACGAAACCGACGCAGCACTCCGTCCGGGAGCTGATGGAGATCGGAATTCAGCCTGACATGCTGATCCTCAGGACAGAGCTGCCGCTCACCGAGGAAGTGAAACGCAAAGTTGCCCGATTCTGTAATGTCGAGCTGCGCCATGTGATCGAATCTCGCGATCTCGACACGATTTACGAGGTACCACTGCGTTATCATGATCAGGGACTGGATGGCTCGATCGTGGCTGCGCTAGGGCTCGAGACTTCGGAACCTGACCTGTCGGCATGGCAATCGATCGTCAAGCGGGTGAAGCGACCGACCGGGGACCCGGTGCGGATCGCGGTGGTCGGTAAGTACACGGCTCTCGTGGATTCTTACAAATCGATCCAGGAGTCTCTGATTCACGGAGGCATCGCGCACGACTGCGGAGTCGAGATCGACTGGCTGTCGTCTGAAGCGATCGATGTGCAGGGAGACGCGTTCCCGGACCGGTACGACGGGGTCCTGATCCCCGGTGGGTTCGGCGGTCGCGGTGTGCAGGGTATGGTCGAGACGGTCCGACGGATCCGGGAGGAGGGGGTTCCGTTCCTCGGCATCTGTCTCGGGCTCCAGTGCGCGATCATCGACTTCGCGCGCAACGCATGCGGCCTGGAAGGCGCGGATTCGGCGGAGTTCACTCCGGATACGCCGCATCCCGTGATTTCATTGCTCGATTCACAACGAAAGGTGACCGACAAGGGCGGCACGATGCGCCTCGGGGCGTATCCGTGCGTCCTTCAGGACGGCTCGCGCGCGCGGTCGGTGTATGGCGAGCCCGAGATCTCCGAGCGACACCGGCATCGGTTCGAGGTGAACAACGAGTACCGGGAGGTGCTTGGCGCCGAAGGACTGCGATTCGCCGGACTCTCGCCCGATGGGGGACTGGTCGAGATCATCGAGCTGTCCGATCATCCTTTCTTTGTCGCCACGCAGTTTCATCCAGAGCTCAAGTCTCGCCCGACGCGACCTCATCCGTTGTTCGCAGCATTCATCGGCGCCGCCCGCGAGCGAGCTCTTGGTCGCTCGGGATCGGCGGGGGTCGACGAGACATCCGATCTCGCTCCGGCTGAGCTGAAGTGAGCCGAGTTCGCTCGAGGTTCTTTTCGGTTCACCTCCCGGCAGTGGCGCTGCTCGGGTGTCTCGCGGGCGCATGCGGGGCAGAGAATGAGGTCCCGGGCGGTACCGTGCCGGCCGTGTTCGTCGAAGGAGTCGATCAGGTGATGGTCGGCGTGGAAAACTACATCACCAGTCAGGGGCTGAGGCGGGCCCGGCTCGATGCGGATACCGCATACACGATCGAGCAGGATGGTCGTCTGGACCTTCGAGTCGTCACCATGACGTTCTTCGGCGAAATCGGCGACACGCTCGGTGTGCTCAACGGACAGAGTGCGGAGTACGAGTTGGACACCGGGAACGTGAGGATCAGGGGGGACGTCGAGGTCACCCTGAGATCTGGTGAGCGATTCGAGGCTCCGGTGCTCGAGTACCTCTCGAACGCGAATGAAATCCGGGCAGACTCCGGGTATGTCTACTTCATGGTGGACGGCACCGTCGATCGGGGAGAATACGCCGTATACGATCTCACGACCGAAGAGAAGCAGTACGGACCGGGGAGAACCACGACCCCGGAGGTGTCGGTACCTCAGTGAGCCGGTCGCTACGCCTCGTGTGGTCCACCGCCTTTTTCGGGCTGGCACTCGGCTTTGCCGCGTCTGCCGCCCCCGCGCAGGGCGTGAGTCGGTGTCCGCTCAACATTCGCCGGGTCGGACAGAGGGTGGAGCGTCCAGATCCAGGAGCGGAAGGCGCGATCATCGCGTTTCTCGGCGGACCCGTCACGGTCACCTGCGGGGACGCAGTGATGACGGGAGACAGCGCGGAATGGCGGCAGGCAACCGAGCAGGCCCTGATGATCGGGAACGTGCGCTACCGTGACACGACACGCACGTTGAATTCGGAGCGGCTCACCTATCGAGGTGCGCGGGACGTGATCGTCGCTGTGGGCGATGTACGCCTGGTCAGGATCGCGACCGGGGCGATGCTGGAAGGCCCCCGGGTCACGTTCACCCGGACCCCGATCGCGGGAGCCCGAACCGTCGCGACCGAGCGCCCACGGATGACGCTCCCCTCGGGGCGGGATGGTTCAGGGGCCGGCCAGGTCACGATCGTGGACGCGGACGTAGCCGAGTTCGTCGGAGAATCCGAGGCTTCCGCCAGCGGCAATATCGAAATGATGCGCGGCGATGTCCGGGCGACCGCGGAGCGTGCCCGGTTCTCGGAGACGGCTGCACGGGCCGTGCTGTACGAAGACGCCCAGATTATCGGGGAGGGTTTCGATCTCGCCGGAGACAGCATCGTGGCTGGATTCGAGCTGGGGGAGCTGAAGACGATTCACGCATTCGAGCGCGCCGTCGCCAGCGGAGGCCGATTCGAGCTGCAAGCGAACGAAATCCGGGCCCGTCTGACGGGCGACCAGATCGACGTGATCTGGGCGTTTGGTGAAGGACGATCGC
Organism: Gemmatimonadota bacterium; assembly: GCA_039585935.1. Classification (GTDB taxonomy): domain Bacteria; phylum Gemmatimonadota; class Gemmatimonadetes; order Palauibacterales; family Palauibacteraceae; genus Carthagonibacter. Next base: position 592 of record JBDGUY010000144.1, on the reverse strand, counting down.
TGGCGGGCTCCACGCAGTTCACGCTCGCGGGCGATTCTATCGAGTTCGTATTCGTCGAGGGCAGGGCGGACTCGGTGTCCGCGATCGGTTCCGCGGCCGCGGAGCAGCGGACTGACTCGACCCGCGTAGCCGGGGAAGAGCTGGCCGAGCCGGACCTCGGCATCTCCCCGAGTGCCAGCTGGATCGCCGGGGATACCGTGCGGGCGTGGTTCGAGCCTGACGATGAGATGCTTCCCGATCCGGCCGTCGACGCGGGGTCCGAGTCCGGAGGGGCCAGGATCCGGCGACTGCGGGCGTTGGGAGATGCGAGGTCGTTTTATGCAGCGGTCCGGGACTCGACACGGAGTCTCGACGCGTCGCGCAACTACCTGCTCGGCAGTGCGATCGAAATCAATTTCGAGGCAGGGGAGCCTTCGACGCTGTCGGGAGTCGACGCGATCGGGGTATTTCTCGAACCCGCGAAAGAAGGTGAAGGTGGTTAGCGTTCTGCGCTCAGAGGACCTTGTCAAGGAATTCGGTAAACGCCGTGTCGTCGATGGCGTCAGTGTCGAGGTGCGCCAGGGAGAGATCGTCGGCCTCCTGGGACCGAACG
>JBDGUY010000143.1:0-9368 GCA_039585935.1 Gemmatimonadota bacterium | reverse complement strand
GACGGCCAGCAGATACTGCGAGAGTTCGCCGTGTGCTTCCGAGCTTTCCGGAGCCAACTGCACCGCGCGACGCAGTTCGCGCTCCGCGTCCTTCCACTGGCGCCTCTCGCGTAGCACGCTTCCCAGAGCCACGTGGGCGTTCGCCGAATTCGGGTCGAGCGCCAGGGCCCGTCGGGCTGCGTCCTCAGACGACGCGAGCGACTCTTCGAAGTCCACTGGCGCGTAGTACGGATACAGGGCATACACCTCGGCCAGCCCGCCCCACGCCGGGGCATACATCGAGTCGATGGCCAGCGCCGCCCGGAAGTGCTCCTCGGCGCGGAGGAGGGCGTCGCCCCGCTGGCTGACGAATGCCCGACCGAGCAGGTACTGCTCGTACGCCTTGATATCGGTTCGAGCCACGCTGAAATCAGCGCCGTGCTCGAGGCCGAGCGTACCGAGCAGAGCCGTCGCAATCGCCTCCGCGATCTCCTCCTGAACCTCGAACACGTCCGTGAGCTCGCGGTCATACGTCTCGGTCCACAGATGGAAGCCGTCGGAGGCCTGGATCAACTGCGCTGTGATGCGTAGACGATCGCCAGAGGCACGTACGCTTCCTTCCAGCACGTTCGCCACCCCCAGCGAGTCGGCGATCGTACGAATGTCGGCAGAGCCATCCTTGAATGCGAAGGATGAGGTCCGTGCCGCCACCTGCAGATTGTCCACGCGGGCGAGAGCGTCGATCAGCTCTTCGGACAGGCCGTGGGAAAAATACTCCTTGTCGCCCGCCTCGCTCATGTCCTCGAATGGGAGCACGGCGATCGAGAGGTCGGACACGGCCACGGTCTCGCCGGAGGAATCCCCGGACCGTTCCGCGGACACGGGCGCCCCGACCGACGCGGGCTCGCCTGCCGGGTCCGCCGCCGGCCGACCCAGCACCAGCCATGTCCCGACTAGCAGCAGCGCCGTTCCGCCTGCTGCCGCCAGGCCGACAGGCCATCGCTTGGCCGGGGGAGCTGCGATGATCTGGGTGAGTTCGCCCGGCGCCGCATCTTCGGTCCGAATCAGCCCGTCGGGCGAGCGCTCGAACACCCAGGCCACGAACAACGCCACGGGAAAGCCGAGCAGCCCGAGCACTGCAGCCAGCGTGACCAGCGATTCGGGAAGATGGAGGGCCTGGACGAGTATGTCGGCGCCCTGAAGCACGCCGAACATTCCGGCTCCGTACACCGCCGCGACCTGGAATACCTTTCGGCGCTTGAGCTCGGCGAAGAACCGCTTGTAGCCTGAAGCAGACGACCGCGACCCGGCAGGTGCCGATCCCTGACCTTCGGTCACCCGGACACCTCGGCCAGCATCTCGGGGTCTGCATCGGACCAGAGCGCATCGAATGCCGCCCGGTACATACCCGCGCGCTCCGTATTGCCGGTCGCCTCCGCGATCTCGGACATCCGGAGCAGAGCTACCGACCTGTAGGGCAGACCGGGCGGCGAGATCTCACCGATCGTCGAATACCACTGCACGGCCTCTTCGTACCGACCGAGCTCGAACAGGATCTCGGCCCTCAAGAATCGCTGCCCGACCCTCGAGAACAGGGGGGAGACCATCGTCTGGCCGTACCAGGCGGAGTGGGGCGCGCCTACGAGTTCACCGAGAGCCTCTTCCAGGCGCCCCTCCTCGTACAACACCGCGGCCCGAACGGACTGAGAAAGATCCTCCGCCAGGCTGCCCGCTGTGGAGGGAAGCTCTGCGGCGCGCACAGCCTCGGCGTGGCGGAGCGCCGCTTCCGCGTCTCCCAGCCGCGCTCGCAGCAGCCCCAGCAGGTACTCACGAATCAGCGGGTGCAATTCGTCGTGAGAGCTGAACACGACGCTTGGATTCCCGCTCGGACGAATCGTGGCGGGGTCCAGCGCTTCCAGGCGGTCGGTGACATCGTACAACTCCGCCTCCGTCATCGGGACGAACGGCATCGTCGAAAGATAGGCCTCGACTTCGAGTCCGACTCCCGGCGCGATCCTCGTGAGTTCGTCCAGCTTCTGCTGAGCCGCGCCCCGCTTCCCCCGTGCCAGTTCGAGGTACACGAGCCACCGGTTGCCGAGCTGCCGTGCCTCGAAGCTGCGATCCGGCGCTGTCAGCAGCGACATCACGTGTTCTGCTCCATCGATTTCATGCGGAAAGGTCGCGATGCTCCAGGCAGATAGAACCAGCCCGACATCATCGGCGGAAGGCATCCGCGCTTCGACCGCGGCAATCTTCGAGGCGTCGCCACCCGTATACGCCTGCAGAGTCTCGATTTCCAGTGTGCGACTCGGATCGGGATTGAGGGTGACAAATCGGTCGGCCAGCGTGTCGAGCCGGGCGAGATCCCCTGAGTAGGCGGCGAGGCGCGCAAGGTGGATCAGCGCCGTGGAGTGGTTCGGATCGAATTCGATGACCCGATCCAGCGTAGCCCTGGATTCCGTGAACGAGCGCCCGTACAGCGGATTCGAATGAAACAGGACTTCGCTCAGGTCGAGCCAGGCTTCCATCTCGTCCGGGTGACTCCCGAGAATCGACCGGTAGGCGTCCGCGGCTTCCTGGTTGTCCCCCAGCCGGCGGGTGAGGTACGCGTCCAGCATGCGGCGGTCACGCGGCGCAAGTCGATCCGCCCACCTGATCGCGTCCTGTGCCGATGCATCGGATACCGCATCTAGAAGCGCCCATTCGGCGACGATGCTCAAGCGATAGTGCGCGAGCGCGAATGTGCTGTCCTCCTCGACGGCGCGCTGGAAGCTCGCGACGGACGCCGCGAACTGGCCACGGCGGAACTGCTCCTCTCCCTCGAAGAACGCCTTCAGCGCCGGCAGGCTCTCGGTCGTGACCGTCGCGATCCGCCGAACTCGCGCGGCGGGGCCACCGGACAGACCCGACAGCAGTTCGGCGGCCAGCTGGTCCACGAGCTCGAACATTTCGTCTTCGGTGCCCTGGACGCTGGCCTCCGCGGTCGGTGCGCCATCGCCGGCTGCATCATGCAGCGCAGCCGTGATCTGCATCCGACCGCCTGCTTCGACGAGGTTCCCGACAACGTAGTAGCGCGCCCCGAACTCGGCTGCCGCGGCAGCACCTGCTCCGGTATCTCCTGCCTCCAGCCCCTCGCGCTCCATGGTGTGCATCAGGGCACGCGCATCGACGGTCTGGAGGGCTCCGGCGCCGTCCAGCTTCGTGCCGAGCAGACTGACCATTCCCTCGCCGAGGTAGGCGACGTCGGGGCTGCCTTGCACCGCGAACGGGATGATCACGACGCCGGTACCGCCAGCCGGCTTCGCGGGGTCGGCGCTCTCGACGGCCGCGGTGACTGGCGAATCCAACGAATCTGACCCGGCGGCCGACTCTCCGCCAACCCGTTCGAACGCCCACCACCCGCCGGCGATCAGCAGCGCGGTCCCGGCGATCGCGGCCAGACCTGCTGGCCAGCGCCGAGAGCGGGAGTCGGATACGATCTGCTCGATTTCACCTGACATCGCACCCGGTGTGCGCTGCAGCTCACCGTCCGGCCCACGCTCGAGGGCCCAGGCCAGGACGATCGCGACAGGAAAGCCAAGCAGAACTACGATCGTGATCGTAGTCCGAACTGCGGGCGGCAGCTGCAGGCCGTCCGCGATCAGTTCCGCGACCTGAAGGATGACGAAACCCACCGCCCCATACGTGGCGGCGACCCGGAATACCTTTCGCCGCTTGAGTTCGGCGAAGAAACGCTGGTGCGCGGGAGTCTCGGACATGGGCGGGAAGATCGGGCAAATCAGTACGGTCGGGCAAGCGTCGCGACGCTGGGCTTCCCTTTATCCCGTGTAGTCGACTATTTAGAGCAGGGCATTCGACGGTCCCGGATGGAGGTAGAGAGGTGAGCGATCGATTGCGGGAAGCAGCGCGCCAGGCCCTGCTGCAAGGGAAGAAGGGACTGCAGCCGAAGTCGGTTGCCGAACTCTGCTCCTTCCTGGCCCGGTACCAGGAACGCGAGTCGGGCCGCCAGCCCGACTGGACGGAACATCGCCGGATCATTGACGAGTCGAGCGCCTAGACCTCACTCCTCAGCCACCTTGCGGCGCAACCGCTCCAGGTCCAGCGCAAGCTCGCGGCGATGTTCGAGCAGCCCGCTGCGTATGTCGCCGGTGCGCCGGAGCACGAAGTAGCGTTTCACATCCGCCCTGGCGTCCCGCCAGCGCTCGCGCGTCACGAGGGTGATGAGCGCGAGCAGGGGAAGCGTCACGGCCGCGGCAAGGCCCCCGGGCACCCCGTATTTCCAGCCCAACAGGAAAGCCAGCAACACGCACCAGATCAAGTACAACGCTCCTCCTCCCAGCAGTTTGCGGGCAGAGCGAATATCTCGAGGAATGCCGGGGCGGTTCGCAAACCAGTCCGTCAGCTGGTAGGGCACGAGGAACACGATCTGTCCGGCGAATGCCACGGGCGATGCGATGAGAAAGAACAGGAGTTGCTGCACGGACCAGCTCACGGCCGCGCGTGGTCGGATTGCCGTCTCGAGGCTGCGCGGAGACAGTCCGAGAACTGCTAGCGAGTCCGCAAACCCTCGAATTCGGGCGAAGACGTCTGCCGCGGCTGCCGGGTCCTCGACCCTGAGCGTGCGCAGAGCCTCCGTCGCCTGCCGCATTCGCCTGACCTTTTCCCGCGCGGCTCTCTCGAGAGCGAACTCGACGGCATACAGGGACTCGGCGCACTCAATGACCGGGCCATCTTCCACTCGCTCGAGATTGACGGTCACGTCTCGCAACGCCCGCTCGATTCGATCGGTCAACTCACGCACGGCCTCGGTGTCGTCTTCCGGGCGTCCCTGCAGATCGTCCCATTTCACCGGGCGTCCGACCAGAACGAGCGCCTTCGATCGAAATCGGTCTTTCTGTCGCAGCACGATCCCGACCGGAACAATGGGTACGACTGCGCTACCCCGTTCCGCTGCACCGAGCGCGATCCTGGCGGCGCCGGTGCGCAGCCTGGCGAGCGATGGCTCGGAGTGACTCAACCCTTCGGGGAAGATCCCGACCGCGGCTCCTCCCGCCAGGGCGGAATGAACCTTTCCACCAGGTCGGGATCATCCTGCCGGCGATACACGGGGATCGATCCCGTCGCCCGCACGAGCGGGCCAACGAGACGTTCATCGAACAGGGGAGCCTTGGCGAGCCAGCGCAGCGGTCGGTCGGCCGCGGCCGTGACGAGCACCGGATCGACCAGCGAATTCGGGTGGTTGGCGACGAACAGGACGGGGCCCGTCTGAGGCGGCGCATGGCCAGAGACCTGGACTCGGTAGAAGATCCGGGCCGCGGCACGTGCGATCCGCGCGGTGTGTGGCAGGAGCCAGGCTCTGTTCGCCGTGGTCAGTTCCCCCGTTCGAGGTTGGCGGTAAACCGACCCATGCCCAGCTGGTCGAGTGCAGCTTCGAATCGCGGCTCGCCAACGAGATCATCGACGCCGACGATCGTGAGAATCGGAGACAGCAGCCCGCCGTCATCCTGGATCATCCGATCGATCTGGTCCATGGCGCCCTGCCGCTCTCCGATCAGCAGCAGCCACTCGGCGGCGATCCAGCGACGCATCGGCACGGGAGTGAGCTGGTCGACCGCACGTATCAGTCGTTCACGCTCTTCCGGATGCCTCGCACCGGCAATCAGTTCCGCCGCCAGAGCCGGCGCCCCGTCCACATTCTCGGTCACGAACCAGCGCCGGCCCATGGCTTCCGCTTCGTCCCAGGCCTCCAGCCGGGTCAGCGCCAGCGCCGAGCTCGAGAGGGCGGTCGTGAACTCGGGATCGATCGCCAGACAGCGCTCGTAGACCTGCACGGCCTCACTCCACCGTCCGAGCGACATCAATATATTGCCCTCCGCATTCAGCGCGTGCACCGAGGCCGGATCTGCCGCCGTCGCCTTCCGGACCCAGGACAACCCTTCCTCCAATCGCGCCTGGTCCGCCAGGAACTGTCCGTACCAGGTCAGCCCGGGCGTGTAGTCCGGGTCGATCTGCATCGCGCGGGCGAACAGCCGCTCGGCTTCGTCCCAGCTCCGGTAGTATTCGAAGGTCGTCGTGGCGAGAGTGTACAACGCTTCCGGGTTGTCCGGATCGAGCTCGAGGGCACGCTCCGCCGCCCGCTTCGACCGCTCCCCACCTTCCTCGAACGGATAGTCCGTCCACCACGGGAGTGCGTTGTACGCCGCCGCGAGCCCGACCCACGCCGGGACGAAGCTCGAGTCGCGCTGCAGGGCCGCCTCGAAGTACGCCACCGCGTCGCGCAGCCCATCCGTCGTACGGGTCGCCCAGCCGTGCCGGCCCAGGAGATACAGGTCGTACGCCTCGAGGTCGGAGGTTCTCGGCTGCGTGGGGACGATCCGATCTGCCGGAGTGCTTCCGACCGCCTGCGACCCTCCAGCTTCCCGCGGCGCCGTTCCGGTGGCGAGCGCCTGTGCCACGGACCCGGCGATCTCATCCTGAATATCGAACACGTTGTCGGCTGTCAGCTCACGATCCCAGTCGCTGGACCACACGTGGAATCCGTCGGCCGCGTCGATCAGCTGCGCAGTCACTCGAACCCGCCCCCCGGCCCTGCGGACACTGCCCTCCAGGATCGTCTCTACCCCAAGGGCCTCACCGACCTCGCGCAGGTCCGTGTTCTCGCCCTTGTAGGCGAACGAAGAGGTGCGGGCCGCGACTTTGAGGTCTGGTACGCGAGCCAGCGCATTCAACAGTTCCTCCGTCAGGCCATCGCTGAAGTATTCGTCCGACGGGTCCTCGCTCATGTTCGCGAATGGAAGCACGGCGATCGATACGTAAGCGACGTCGCCCTGAGACGGAGCAGCAGCGTCTCCGGAAGAGGGCGGTGGCCGTCCCAGCGTCCACCAGACACTGACGAGCAGCAATGCCGTACCGCCGGCGGCGGCGAGGCCAACGGGCCAGCGTTTCGCTGCCGAGGCGGCCGCGATCGACTCCAGTTCCCCGGTCTCCGCCTCCTCCGTACGGCGCATTCCCGCTGGCGTCCTCTCGTACACCCACGCGAGGACGAGCGCGATCGGAAACCCGAGCAAAGCGATGACGGCAACGAAGGTGACCGTCCACTCCGGAAACCCGAAGCGCGGGAACAGGATATCCGAAGCCTCGAGGAGCGCGAAGGATGCCGCGCCGTACACGGCCGCGACGCGAAACACCTTGCGACGCTTGAGCTCGGCGAAAAACCGCTGGTAGGAGCGGCTCATGGCTCGATAACGCCGAGGGTCGCTGCGTCCGCTCTCCGGGCCGCCTCAAACCGTGCATCGCCGCGCAGAAAATCCCAGGTCGGGTCGATCGCCAGGCTGTAGATCGAGGTGTCATATGGATCCCACTCGACCCGTTCGAGCCAGGCCAGCGCCGAGTCCCGGTTCAGGGCGATCGCATACAGGTAGGCGCACGATTTCGCCGTGGGGTATTCCTCACCTGCCGGGTCGGCCGCCCGCTGGCGGCATCTTTCCGCATACTCTTCGGGAAGCGTCACGGCTTCGCCTGCGGCATCGGCGGCGCGTCCCGTGGCGATCTCCGCCTCGAATGCCTCGTCCCTCGGTCCGACCCAGCTCTCGTGCTCGCGCAATATCGCGTCGGCCTCGTCCCAGCGGCGTTGCCAGATGTAGGTGTCCGCGAGACTCGAATACGCGATCCCGAGGGTAGGATCGAGCTCCAGTGTATGCTGAAGCTGCTCGATCGCCGCGTCGTACTGGCGCGCCCGCATCAGGTCTCTGCCGAGGTCGAGGTTCCCGGCCAGCGACAACGGATCGAGCTGCACGGCGAGTCGGCCTTCCCGCAGCGCCTCCTCGTGACGCCCATCGTCGGACAGGAGCTCGCCCAGCCACTGGTGCGCCGCCGCGTAGCCGGGATTGAGCTCGATCGCTCGACGCAGAGCGCGCTCGCTTTCCGGCACGTCGGTCGTAGCCCAATGCAGCCCGGTGTACGCTTCCGGCAACTCCGGGTCGAGCTCGACCGCTCGATCCGCCGCCACCCTGGCTCGAGCCACGGACTCGCGGAACGACTTCTCGTCATCATAGATCCAGATCTCGTCATCATAGATCCAGATCAGACCCCACGTATGCGCCAGGCCGGCCCAGGCCGGAGCGAATTCCGGGTCGAGCTCGACCGCCCGGTCGAAGTGCGCGAGAGCCGCGTTCATTCCCGCACTGCCACGACGATTCCACTCGTACCGGCCACGCAGGAACTCGTCGTAGGCCGCCGGACTCTCGGTGGGTTCCGACACGAGCGCCGTTCCGGTATCGCCGATCAGCGACACCTCCAGCGCTTCTACGATTGCGTGCGAAATCTCGTCCTGTACGGCGAACACACCGGAAAGCTCTCTCGTATAGGTTTCCGACCACAGGTGGAATCCATCCCGGGCGTCGATCAGCTGCGCCGTTATCCGCACCTGGTCGCCGTCCTGTCGGACACTGCCCTCGAGAACCGCCCCGACTCCCAGCTCCCGACCGATTTCACGTACGTCTTTCGTGCTTCCGCGATACGAAAACGACGAGGTTCGGGCGGCGACCCTGAGCTCGGGAATCCGGGTCAGGACGTTGAGGATTTCCTCCGCCATTCCATCGGCGAAGTACTCCTGGTCCCCGTCCGCACTCATGTCTGCGAATGGAAGCACCGCTACGGATGGACCGGTACCGATCGGAACGACCTCGGCGGCGACCGGTTCGACACCTGCCGAGTCGCCCACCGGCACCGACGGCTCACGCAGGAACGTCATCCAGGTGGCCAGTGCGAGAGCTCCGACGCCAGTGAGGGCGAGAAGCCCGGACGGCCAGCGCCGTGACGCCGGCTGGGCCACGATCTCGCTGATCTCCTGCGTCGTGGCCGCCCCGGTGCGCACGACTCCCTCTGCCGTCTTTTCATAGGCCCAGGCGAGAACGATCGCGATCGGGAATCCGAGCAGGGCGAGCACGGTGGTCCCAGTGAGGAACGCCTCAGGCAGGTGCAGCGCCTCCTGAAGCAGGTCGGCGACCTGGAGCACGACGAACGCCGTCGCGCCGTACACGGCCGCCACGCGAAACACGTGGCGCCGTTTGAGCTCGGCGAAGAACCGCTGGTATGAGCGAGGCTCGCTCACGCGCCGGTCTCGCTCACGATCGGGATGCCCTCACTGCCGGCTCCGGTGGTATCCCGGGCCGCCGTTCGGTACTCCGAGCTGCTCCACAATCGCGTCGAAACGCGGCTCTCCTCGAAGGGCGTCCAGACCCACCCAGGTTCCGGCCCAGACGATCTCGGGATTCCTCATTTCGTACGATTGTTCGGTGAGCGCCAGCGCGACACCGATATCGCCGATGAACGCGTACATCTCCGCCAGATTCGAAATGCTTGCTCCGCCGATGCGCTCGATCTCGAGC
>JBDGUY010000142.1:0-5192 GCA_039585935.1 Gemmatimonadota bacterium | reverse complement strand
GGCGCAGGAGTCACTGGAACTTTCGATTCTCGATGAGGGCCTGGCGCCCTCTTCTCCAATTGGTGTTTCGGCTGTCGCGAATGGCCAGAAGGTGCAGCTGGGCAGAACCGGCGCAGCCGGTACCACGTCGATCCCGTTCAGCATGCTGAACGTCAGCAAGGGAACGCCGGTAGGCATCAACCTGGTACGGGATCAGAGCACGACAGAGGTGGTTCTTCTTCCGCCGGGCGAGATCAGCGACGAGTGCGATCAGGCCCGTCAGGATCCGAACTCCGACTGCCGGAAGCTGGGGACCGCGTACTGGGTCGAGACCAGGGCGGCGGTGATCGATCTGGCCGAGGGCGGCTCGATGGCGATCACCTACACGGCCGCAGCTGAAACGACCGCGTCAACGGGGTCGTCCCTTACCGAGACTGCCGAGAGCCTGCTGGAAGGTTCTTCCCGTCCGCGGATCGGACTCAGTCTCACCTGGTCGAACTTCACGAATCTCGAGTCGACTGCCTGCAACCAGTCCGGTATCGGGAATTGCACGGCGGATGATTCCGGAATCGGGTTCAGCGCCTACTACGAATTCGGCAACCTCTGGCCCGGACGGCCGTTTTTCGCGGGCATCGGCGGAGGATTCAAGTCTGTCAGTGTGACGCAATCGTACCCGACCTTCGGGTCGAATGTCATCGACCTGGACATCTGGCAGATCGATGCTTACGGAGGCTGGCGCTTCCCCTTCGCGGAACGATTCGAAGCCTTCCCGATGATCGGATTCAGCTGGATGTTCAACAGCGCGGATATCGCGACCGATTTCGCCACCTCGGCGTCCGAGAGCCGGTCGGAGAGCGGCTTGCGAATGCTGTTCGGAGCCGGGCTGGATTGGGAGTTTGCCGACAGAGTAGATCTTCGCGGTACCATTCGATATCTGGTCGGCGGCTCTGACGATGCCGATACGAATTGGGAACTCGGCGCCGGTATCAACTACAAACTCTGAGGAGGCGAACCATGAAGAACTCTATGAGAGCAGGGGCTCGCCTCCCCTTCCGGATGCCGCGTGGTGCGGTCCTCGGAAGGCGGTCGGGCCAGGCAATGATGACGCTCGCAGCCGTCCTGATGCTTCAGGCATGCGACGGGAAGGAATCCAGCTTCTTCGCCCCGGCGATCGGAATCAACATTCCGACACCTGCCGAGCTCGACGGCGCCTGGGTTATCGATTACACGGTGGTCTCGACCACCTGTGAAGCGGCACTCCTGGATTTCGAGGTCGATGCGAGCTTGAGCACGTTCTCTGATACGCTCGACGTTCTGATCGAGGATTCACCTGTGCCAATTCGAGGCCCGTACGTGGTCGAGACCGGTGTCTTCACCGGTGAGAGCGGCCCGGTGAACGTGGGCAACAACGAGTTCTCCAACGAGACGTGGGACGTACGCTTTCTGACGGACACTCGAGACGTTCAGACGCTGAGCGGCACGTCGGTCGAGGAGATCACGTCCGGAGGCTCGACAGTGTGTGAACGCCGATTCGATCTTGACGGCACCAAACTGGTGGCGGTTCCCACCTGAATCGAGCGTTCTGAAGTCCGTTCATGCTGGGAAGGGGGTCCGGTTCGCCGGATCCCCTTTTTCAGGTCCAGGGCTCCCCGAGAATCCAGGAGTGCTCGTTCAGCCCCCTCCGAACTTGATCATGGTCATCGCCGGCGCCGCGTTGATCATCGAGTGCAGCACCACGCACGGCACGAGGTTGTTCCCCGAGCGGGTGTACAGGGCACCGAGAACCAGGCCACCCGGCAGTCCGTTGGAGAATGCGGCCCGCCACGCGAGACCCCAGTCGCCGGCGCTCGGCCACATCGGATTCAGATAGGCATAGGGGAGATGATAAAGCGAGAACAGGACCGCGACGATCGCGACTGCCGCCTAGGGGGATCGCGTAAGAACCTCGAGCCGGGTCTGGAGAAAGCCGCGAAAGAAGAATTCCTCCGTGAAGCCGGCCATGCCAAACATCAGTAGCAGCATGAGCGGATAGAGCCACAGGGCACGGCCGGACTGGATGATGGCGAGAATCTCATGCCGATGCCCGAACAGCGTGACCTGGGCGACCGTAATCAGTGCGCCGAGGAGCAGCGCCCACCCGAGCCCCCGCTTCCAGCCCTGGCGCCGCAACCCGAACGTGTCGAGAACGGCGGCCGGAGATCTGTTCCACCCGCCGAATGCGAGCGCGATCAGGACCGGGATCGCGACCAGGGTCAGCCAGTGCGCGAATTCGGACTCCAGCGTCGCGAACAGGTATACGAAGTAGATTAAGAAATAGGCGAGCGCCGCCAAGGACTCGCGTCGGGATGGCACGGCAGGATTGTCCATGTCCCCGATACGAGGCCTGCGGGACGCGGGTTTCAACGTGCGCCCGTCGGTCACCCGGTCGGTCCGACGGGCGCGCTTCTGTCAGCCCGGCAGGAAGTCGGCCTACATCTCCGGGGGCGGCGTGATATAGTTGAACATGTGCCGGTAGATCTTCCAGGAGCCATCTTCCTGGAGCTTCGAGACGACTCCATACCGGCCCGTCGTTACAACCGTTTCGGCACCTTCCATCAACACGCTCGCCGCGTAGCCGCCCCACGCCACGGTCGTCTTGCCGGCCACTATGACTTCCTCTCGCTCAACCTCGAGCGTGAAGTCGCCGCCGGAAGCGAACTGAGCGTTGTAGTAGTCGGCAATCGCTGGTTGCTCCAACGACATCAGTTCCGGCGGTGCAATCGTACCGTCTGGCGCGAACAGCGCGGCGATCCCCTCGCCATCCTCTGCGTTGTACGCGGCGATGAAGGCGGTCTCGATCTCTTCGACGGCTGCCTCCGCCTCTTTCATGTGCGCGCTCTTCATTTCAGCGGCCTGTTTCGCCTTCTCGGCGACCTCTGCCGTCTCGACGGTACCGGCATCCTGCTGGGCGCAGCCGGTAACGAGTACCGCGGCGGCAAGCAGCAGCCACGGAGCGCGAAATCGGAACATCACGACCTCCTTGGACGGGAGCGCTGGAGACGGGGGGACAGCGGGTCTCAGCGTATTCTACCCTAAATATAGTCCGCCTGGCTCGGATGGCGAACCAGATACGGCTGGAGTCGGCTGGTCCGAAACGCGGTCAGATGAAGATCGTCTGTGCGCCTTCCGCCTTGTCGAAGAAGTCCATCGCCGAGATCACATCACGAACCTGTGGCAGCAGATCCTCCTCCCTGATGTCCATCATGTCGAGAGCCAGCTGGCAGCCGTACAGTTCGGCGCCCGCGTCATCCAGCATCTCGATGAGCTCGCGCACCGACGGGATATCGAGCTCGTCGATCTTCTTCTTCATCATCTTGGTGGCCAGGCCCTCGACACCCGGCAGGCCGGCCAGCATGGCCGGCATGTGCGTCGCGGGATTTCCCACGATCCCCGTGTGCAGCTTGTCCACGCGCTTCTCGTGGATCACGTCCATGCCCCAGAACGTGAAGAACATGACCGCCTCGATGCCCATCATCCTGGCCGCGTTGGCCAGAATCAGGCCGGGATACGCCATGTCCAGACTACCCTTCGAGCAGATGATCGCCACCTTGCGCGGTGCAGACCCTCCGCCGTTTCCGTCTCCATTACCGTTGTCAGCCATCGGATTCCCTTGCTCCTCTGCGAGTGATCGCCGTCGTCAGATGCAGCTCTTCGGTTTGGTGAGTCCCGAGATCTTCGCGGCCAGGATTCCCGGTCCCTTCGGGAACAGCGCGTAGATTTCCTTCTGGCTCACGCCTGCGTTTTTCGTGATGCGGCGCACCCCGGGCGGGGTCCCTTTCTCCACCGCGTCCATGCGGCAGAACTCGATTACCTGCCAGTGCTTCTCGGTGAGAGGGTCGATCCCTGCGTCACGGGCGATCTCCACCGCAATCTCCCGCGACCACTGGTCCGGGTCGGTCATGAATCCATCGTCGTTGAGTTCGACTTCCTGTCCGGCGATCGTCGTTGTAGCCATCAAACAGTCTCCTGTCGGTCGTTGCCAGATACCTGTGTACTCTCGCTGTCGGCCTCACTTCCCAGCTCCCGGAGCACCCCGAGAAACATCGTCAGGCCACGTCTCACTTCGGGATCGCGCAATGAACGCATCAGGCCGATCCGACCCAGTGGCTCGGCGGGTACCTCGCTCAGGGCCTTCGAGGTCTTGTCGGCCAGGTCCAGCACCTCCGGCTGCGTGAGATTTCGAACCGTCTCGAGGATGTGGACCACGTTGTCGCCGAGCGCCTTCACATCCTGCCTCGAAAACGATGTCGCGATCGTTTGAAACACGGAGGATGACTCCCGCAGGAAGTCGATCACGCCCTCCTGCTCCAGCGCGTGCAGCTTCCTGTACGCGATCATCAGCCCCTCGTGTGCGATTGGAACCAGGTCCTCCCGCAGATCGTGCAGACTCTCGAGCTGGCGGCTGAGATCCTCCGTTACCCGCGCTACATCGTCGAGCTTGCGGTGGATGTCCTCCAGCATCTGCGGGTCGATCTGAGCTTCCGGCTGCGGGTGTGTCAGCGCTTGATCGTTCATCGTCAGCTCCACTTCCCCGCCATCGACATCCGGGACTCGACTCCAGGGATCTCGGCGCCCTTCAGCATCATGTTCCAGTATATCCAGCGGAATGCCATTTTCCCCCAGTGATTGATCTCGCTCTCACCCAGCAGGTCCAGTGGTCCGACGCCCGGAACCGGGTACTTCCCCGGGAGGGGCTCCACATCGTAGTTGAAGTCGATCAGGATCGCTTTCCCGAAGCCCGTCTCGATGAAGCAATTCGCATGGCCGTCGAACTCATCGATCAGGGGTCGATCGGAGATGTACCGCAACAGGTTTTCCTCAAGGACCGAGCCCTGGAAGTGGGCCACCGATCCTGCCTTGGATGCCGGAAGATCCGTTGCGTCACCGAGCACGAACACATTCTCCCAGCCGTCGGCCTGCAGGGAATTCCGGTTCGTCGGGATGAACCCGAGCTCGTCACCCATGTCCGAGCGATCGATCGACTCGCTACCCATGTGCGTGGGAATCGTGACCAGCAAGTCGTAGGGAATCTCGATGTCGTCCCAGCTCTTGAGAATCCGGTTCTCGCCATCGACCTCTCCGGTTGCGAACAGGGTCTCCGTCTTGATGTTCTTCTTCTCGAGCAGATCGCCGAGCATCGCCGAGGCGCGGGGCCGGGTGAACGCCCCGTCGAG
>JBDGUY010000141.1:0-5194 GCA_039585935.1 Gemmatimonadota bacterium | reverse complement strand
CGGCAGATCCTGGGCGGGACACCCGTTCCCCGATACCTGGATCGACTCCGCATCGCCCCAGTTTCTCTCGATGAACGGCTGGAACGCCGAAGATCTCGCTCGCGAATGGGGAGCTGGCTACGAGCCCGGTGACTACAGGTTCGACACGCCCGGGTCGCCGCAAAAGGGTCTTGAGTGGAGTGAGTATGCGGCGAGTTTCCGTCCTTTAGGGTGCGGCCTGGCCGACCTTGCAGAGGAGATCGGAGGCCGGCCGCTCTACACGACGAACGTGGTCGTCCTGACCGATTCAGGAACATTCAGTGCGGCGTTCCACCTGGCGTACACTCTCTGGCGGCTCGGAGCCTTCCTTGTCGGCACTCCGTCCGCGCAGGCCGGCAACGCCTTCACGAACGTTTTGCGGATCGAGCTGCCGAACTCGCGTCTGACCGGCTCCATCGCCCGGTCGGCACAGCTGTTCTTTCCGGGGGACCGTGCCCTTGGAGAGGTGCTGATGCCTGATCAGCAGTTCGAGTGGCAGGACCTCGTGCGCTTGGGATTCGACCCGAATGCGGAATTGCTGTTCGCGCTGGAGCTGATCGCGGACGGCGAGGCGGACTCTCCGCTACCGAGAGAGTGATTTCCGGCTGCAGCTTTCTGGGCCGAAACTCCCCGCGGGTCGATCACCGCATGGAACGCGAGTGTGGGTTATGTTCGCCAACGAGCGAGCAGCAATCCCACATATTGCGGAAGCAGAAGGCAAGGACGTGAATGCTATTTCCTGCCCGTTTCTGACTATTGGACTTATGGTCGTTTCGTCCGGATCTGTTCTCTCCCAGGACATCCGGGAGGAACGGGTCAGCTTCGACGCCGGGTCCTCGTCCGCGACGCTCGAGGGCGCTGTCACCGGCTACGAGATCGTGGACTACCTGCTCGGTGCCCGGGGTGGCCAGACGATGAGCGTGGCGCTCGAGACCGGCAATCTGAACAACTACTTCAACGTGCTACCGCCGGACTCGGAGACGGCACTGTTCGTCGGTTCGGCAGGCGGAAGTGAGTGGGAGGGTCTGCTGCCGGACGACGGGGACTACCGGATTCGAGTGTACCTGATGCGCAACGCCGCGCGTCGTGACGAATCGGCTCGTTACACGGTATCCGTGGGCATCACCGGCGATCCACCGACCGGGGCGCCGGCGAGTGACGCAAAGATACCGGGCACTCCGTACCATGCCCGGGGTCCGGTGTCTTGCTCGATCGGCCCCGATGAGAAGAGCTCCGCCGATTGCGAGTTCGGTGTGATTCGCGGAACGTCGGGTACGGCCGAGGTGCACATCACCTCGCCGGGCGGCGCGAGGCGCGTGATCCGGTTCACGGATGGAGTCGTCTCTAACCCGGACCCCGACGTGACGCTGACCGTCGAGGAGCGCTCCGACGAGTGGGCGATCGGGATCAACGAGTTCGAATACTACATCATTCCCAAGGCGGTGGTGTACGGCGGCTAGCTCAGCCGGCCCGGGTCCCATTCTGGAGAGGCCCAAGCAGTCCTCAATCGCCGGTTCTGAGCCAGACAGTCGCTCCCAGTGGTTGCAACTCGACCGAGAAACTTCCGTCGACCTCTTCGAGCCGTTTCGTGCCTAACTGCTCTGCCCATGTCCCCGGCTCGAGATTCACGGTCACCTTCTGCGGGTCCTCCGAGCCGTTGAACAGGACGAAAGCTCGCTCGTTCCCGAAGACGCGCGTGTAGGCCAGCACCTGGTTCGCGTCGTCCCTCACCTGCCACTCGAGCTCACCGTCCACGAACAGTCGCCGGTGGTCCTGTCGCAAAGCGATCAGCTCCTGGTAGACCCGGAACAGCCCGGTGTCTGGAGCGACCCGGTCGGGCACGCGCGGCAGCCCCATGGGATGCTTCGCCTCATCCTCGTATTCGAGGTCCGACCACAACATCGGCTTTCGCGGGTCCGGGTCGTCGCCTCCCCACATTCCGATCTCGTCGCCGTACCAGATGTGTGGTGCGCCGATGTAGGTGAATTGCTGCACCAGGATCATCTGTTGAATTTCGCGCGTTCGCATGTCCGGCCGATTGATGCGGAAGTCCGGGTTCTCGCGTGGATTGACCTGGTACTTGTAACGGCCCGGATTGTAGATCGAGGTGGCGATCCTCGGGGCGTCGTGGCTCGCCGTGAGATTCATCATCGCCTGCAGGTTAGCTACCGGGATCCCGGCGGCCACCGAGTCGAGGGCGGCAACGTACTCCGTCGCCGTCAGCGCCGGGGGGGCGCCGGCGAAGAAACTGCGAGTCGGCTCGTACCACCGGTAGTTCATCACCGCGTCGAACACGTCTCCCTGCAGCCACGGCGCCGGGTCGTACATCGTCTCCGGCCATTGCTCCCACCAGACCTCGCCGACCAGGTACGCCTCGGGGTTGATCTCGCGGACGAGCCGGCGGTACTCCCTCCAGAAATCGAGCGGGACCTGCTCGGCCACGTCGAGTCGGAAACCATCCACGCCGTCCGACGGGTCTCCGTCACCGTTCGGGTCGAGCCACCGCCGCGTGACGTTGGCGACGTGCTCACGGACGGGCTCGACGATCGTGCCCGGAATTGCTCCGGCGGTCAGCCCCTCGGGCCGACCGATCTTCTTCCACTCCGGAAGCTCAGGAACTCCAGCCCAGCCTCGATAGGCGAACTCGCTCGTGTCAGGGGTCGCCGGATCGTCGAACCGCGCGATCTCATACCAGCCCGCGTAGCGAGAGTCCGCCTGGTTTTCGAGCACGTCCCTCCAGGCCCAGAACTCGACGCCCGTGTGATTCCACGAGTAGTCGATGATGATCCGCATTCCGCGGCGGTGGACCTCATCCACCAGGGCGAGGAGCAGGCTGTCGGCGGCGGTCCAGTTCCAGGTCGCCGGATCCAACGGGTCCTCAGTCGACAACAGGGCGGCGTCGCCGGCCGGATCAGGTCCGAAGTTGCGGTCGATGTGGCGGTAGTTCCTCGCGTCGTACTTGTGGAGCGACGGGGAGTCGTTGATCGGGTTGAGGAAGATCGCCGTGATTCCGAGCTCCTGCAGGTAGTCGAGCCTGTCCAGCACGCCCTGCAGGTCTCCACCGTACCTGCGTAACTGCACGGATTAGTAGAACGCCTCGTCCAGGACCGCGGCCCAGGGTTCCTGCTCGTACCAGTCGGCTGTCCAGCTGGACGGCTCCTAACCGGCCGGTCGTACGTGCGGCCAGGAACCCTCGATGTCGCCCGGGGTCGGGTCGTTGGACGGATCCCCGTTGCGGAAGCGCTCCACGAAGATCTGGTACCACACGACATCTTTCGCCCAGGCCGGGACGTCCGAGAACGCCGTTACCGGGACGTCGGACGACCGATCGTCGGCCACCCCGTCACCAGGTTCTCCACCGCAAGCCGCCACGAACATCAGCGCTGCCACTGCCAGGCATCTCATCGGATCGACCATTGACTAGAGTGACGGTTCGGGCGCCGTGCTCCCAGTGATCCTGAACCTGGAGGCCTCGGTATCGGCTTTCGCCACGAGCGCCCGGCCCGCGAACAGCGCGGCTCGAATTCTTTGAGAAGCGTAGAGTCGCTCTCCGCCATAGACGGGCCCGGTCACGGGATCGCTCCCATCCGTGGTCACGCGAATCTCCAGCGGCGGCACCTGGCCCCCGAACGGGAGTGCGGCGCCGAGCGTACGTATTCGATCCCCGTCGCGCGGAACGCAGAGGGCAAACACGGCCCCCTGCGGGTCCCGAACCTCCGACTGGACGAGGATGCTGGCGATGCCGGCTTCCGACGAGAATGGATTCGCGCCGACGAGCTCGATGTCGCCCGTGCAGCCGAAGAACACGTTCTCCCAGGCGTCCGGAACGATCGCGCCGGTATCGTCATTGAGCTTCGCATACACGAAGGCGACATCCTTACCCCCCGCCGCAAAGGGCCGCCAACTCTCGTCAAGCTGCAGCGTGAGCCGTTTTGCGGCTCCGGGCGTCCGCACCACGTGGTGCGCGGCCTTCCGGCCGCCGATGTAGCCGATCGCCTCCAGGGTTCCCGGCTCAAAACCTTTCAGCTCAAACGTGAACGGCGGGTGCGCGAGATGTGTCGAGATCCGGTCCGTGTCGGGCCGCCGCCGCTCCAGCAGCTCTCCATTGAGGGCCAGTCCGACCTCTTCACAGTTGCTGAATACCCTCACGGTCGGGCTGGAGTCCGCGGTCCAGTAGCTGGCGATGAACACCATCGGTCCCGACTCCGCCTGCCACAGGTGCTCGTCCGGCGGGCGCTGACTGCGAAAGAACTCGCGGGAGAACTTGGGCAGCCGGAACAGGTCCATGCAGCCTGAGGACTCGATGTCCGGAGCGTATCCGCGGTTGTAGTCGTACATCACCCACAGCCCGTCGGAGAAGGCGATCGTCTTCAAGTTGTCGTTATGGGCTTCCTGGAAGTTGGTCGCCTGCTGCAGCAGGGCGGCCTCGCCGTGCCAGCGAAGCTGCCGGCTGTTGGCATCGTCAGGCGCGAGATCGGCCCAGGCGTCCTGGTCGAGCCCGGCGTTCTGCGCGTAGTACTCCCAGTCGCCGTACTCGCTGATCACGCAGGCGCGATCCGTGACATCCCGACAGCCGCCGTGCTGGCGCGCCTGGATGAACACGTCGTATCCATCGGTCCAGCCACAGGTGTAGCACTGGTCGCCCGGGTACTCCTCGCCCGCGATCTCGTGCGTCCGGCGGATGAACTCCTCGGGCATGTCGGTCTCGTTGAGCGACACCTCCCACAGGATGACGCATGGGTGATTGCGATCCCGCCGCATCATCCGCCGGCAGTTCTCGTACTGGATCTCGGTGAACTCGGGGTCTTCCCGGTTGAAGAACTGCCAGCCGGGAATGCAGTCCATGACCACGAGTCCCAGCTCGTCACAGGCGTCCATGAACGCCGGCGCGTGCGGGTAGTGAGACAGCCGGATGTAGTCGAATCCGGCGTCCTTGATCTTGCGGGCGTCCCGGTACTGGGCTGCGTCCGATAGAGCGTATCCGACGTACGGGTACTCCTGGTGCCGATTCGTGCCCCGCAGGAACATCCGCTCTCCGTTGATCCGGAATCCGTCGGCGGCGATCTCGATCCGCCGGATCCCGATCCGCGTGTGCTCCGCGTCGATCACGATCCCATCTTCGACGATTCTCGTGTGCAGGGTATACAGGTGCGGTGCGATCGGGCTCCACAGCCTC
>JBDGUY010000140.1:0-5228 GCA_039585935.1 Gemmatimonadota bacterium | reverse complement strand
CAGCGCCACCATGTCGTACTGCGTGATGACCTGGTCCCCGTTCTTCGTATCCCGGCAGATCGGCACGTATTCGTCCAGCGGCCCCGGAGCGATCACGACTCCGGCAGCGTGCACTGAGCTGTGCCTGGACAGGCCCTCGATCGCCATGCCGTAGTCCAGAAGCCTGTGAGCTCGCTTGTCCTTCTTATAAAGCTCCGCCAGCTCGTTGACCTTGCCGGTCGCTTCCTCGATGGTGAGCGCGAATCCCGGGGTCGAGGGAATCAACTTGGCCAGCTTGTCGGTCTCGGCCGGGGTGAACTCCAGCACCCGGCCGACGTCCCGCACCGCGGCCCGTGCCTGCATCGTCCCGAAAGTGATGATCTGCCCGACCGACTCCGATCCGTACTTCTCGCGCACGTACTCGATGATCCGGCCGCGACCCTCGTAACAGAAATCGATGTCGAAGTCGGGCATCGACACGCGTTCGGGATTCAGAAAGCGCTCGAACAGGAGATCGAATTCGAGCGGATCCACGTCCGTGATCCGAAGGCTGTAGGCCACGATCGAGCCGGCGCCGGAGCCACGGCCCGGTCCGACGGGGACATCCATCTCTCGCGCCGCACGACAGAAGTCCCAGACAATCAGGAAGTAGC
This sequence comes from Gemmatimonadota bacterium, assembly GCA_039585935.1. Taxonomy (GTDB): domain Bacteria; phylum Gemmatimonadota; class Gemmatimonadetes; order Palauibacterales; family Palauibacteraceae; genus Carthagonibacter. The sequence goes on along the minus strand of JBDGUY010000140.1, from coordinate 4,596 downwards.
CCGCGAATCCCGTCCGCACGATCACGTCGAGCTCGTACTCGAGTCGCTCGACGACCGCCTCGGGGAGCGGGTCGCCGTAGCGTTCCTTTGCCCCCTCTTCCGCCAGGTGCCGCAGGTGAGCGGCATCGTCCTCGAACTGTTCCGGGACCGGGAAGCCCGGCAGGAACAGCTTCTTCTCGAACTGGACACCGACGCTGTTCGCGATCTCCAGCGTATTCGCGACCAGCTCGGGCCGATCCGGGAACAGCGCCGACATTTCATCGGGCGACTTGAAGTAGGCTTCCTGCCCATCGAACGAGAGCCGGTCGGTGTCGCTCTTCAACGCTCCTGTCTGGATACACAGGAGCGTGTCGTGCATGTCTGCGTCTTCACGACGCAGATAGTGCGCGTCGTTCGTTACCACGGTGGGCAGGCCGAGCTCGTCCGCCAGCTGGAACACGCCGGCATTCACATCGCCCTGTCCCGCGATGCCGTGGTCCTGGACCTCGAGGTAGTACCGCCCGGGGAACGTCCGCGCGTAGAACTCGGCGGCCTCCTTCGCCGCAGCGTAACGTTCGAGCTGGAGGTTTTTTGCCACCTCGCCCGACAGGCAGGCGCTGAGCACGATGATGCCCTCGGAATGCTCCGACAGGATTTCGTGATCGATCCGCGGTTTGCGGTAGAAACCCTCCATGAAGCCCCGGGACGTCAGCCTCACCAGGTTCCTGTAGCCGGTGAGATCCCGGGCCAGGAGGACGAGATGCGCGCTGTCCGCCGGCGCATCCCGTGGCCGCTCGCGCTGCCGCCGGTCGCCGTAGGCGACGTAGGCCTCGAAGCCGATGATCGGCTTGATTCCCTTTGCGTTCGCCTTCTCCTGAAAGTCCCAGGCGCCGTGCAGGTTTCCGTGGTCGGTCAGGGCAAGGGCCGGCATTCCGAACTCGATGGCACGCTCGATCAGCGTTTCGATCCGGTTCGCCCCGTCGAGCAGGGAATACTCACTGTGGGTATGCAGATGAACGAACGACATCAGGACCGACGCCCGGGCTATGGTTGCGTGCAGTTGAAGGAGCCCAGGATCTCCTCCAATTGCATGAGATACTGCCACTTGCTGCGGCGGGGATTCGGAGAATACAGCCATGTGTCGATGAAGTACGTCGCGTGCGGACACTGCAGCGCCCGCACGAAGAACGGGCCCCCGGCCGGGTAAGACGATTCATCACGCCAGGCTCCGCGAACCTCGAGGCCCTGAACCCCGTTGATCACGATCGGCTCGCCCGGGCCCGGCGCCGGCTCGAGTGACTGCGGAACGCTGTAGTGGACCGAGTCGATGCTCGCCCGCCAGTCGAACAGGAGCGCAGCATCGAGGCTGTCGGTCACGGGTCGGCGCTGAACGAGGATGGACCGGATGAGATCGCTGGGGTCCGGGTTGTCATTCCGGATCACCACCAGATCTTCGTCACGGAACTGGTATTCGTACACGGCCGGGACGTTCATACCGAAGCCGAGGCGGTCCTGCAGCTGGGTAGTGAGCACCGAGTCCACGCCACTGACCCACATCCGGTTGAGCGCCCACAGTCGGTACTCGTGGTCGAGCAGTTCGGCCAGCTCGCCCAGAAGCGCGCGCCACGATTCCGCCTCCCGGCCCTCCTCGAGGACCACGACGGTGACCGCCTGTCCCATCGCCCAGACATTCGGGGTCTGAAAGATCTCCGGCGGATTCAGCTCGTCCCGGCCCGCCGCGTCCGCGACCTGCTGGAGAAGCGGATCGCCCGGTACGCCGAAGACCAGGATCTGCTTCCAGAACAGGAGCTGCTCGAGTTCCTTTCCATCGGGCGCGACGTAGGTGATGTAGAACTTCTTCTCGTCGCGGATCGTGAACAGAGTCGGCTCGAGCGCGTCGTAGGTTTCCTGTTCGACCTGCGACCACAGCTCCGGATCCGCCACGAGAATCAGCGAGTCCGCTTCTCCCATCGCGGCCGGGCGTCCGCACGCCGCGAGCGCTACCGTCGTGGCGATAACGGCGACCAGGGGGCTCATGATGAACCGGGCCCGACCGTGAGAACGGGCGGGCCGGCAGGGTCTCCGAGCGACGATCCGGGCATGAATTCGGGCAGTCATGACGGCCAACTTACCGCCGGCTAGCCGGGCCCAGCAACGCCGGATTCGGCCTCATTCCGGCGGCATTTTCGACGAATCAGCGGTTCGCCGCGAACTTCCGGCCCGAGGCCGGTGTACGCACTGCCCGCACCCGATCCCACGACGCGGGAGGCGGTCCCGGAAGCGTTCCGGTGGCGCCAGTGAAGAGATGACGGAAAGGCGGAATCCGTAGGTGGACTCCATTCGAAATATCGCGATCATTGCCCACGTCGATCACGGGAAGACGACACTCGTCGACCAGTTGCTCGGCCAGGCAGGCGTGTTCCGCACCGGGCAGAAGGTCCAGGAGCGGGTGATGGACTCGAACCCGCTGGAACGGGAACGCGGCATCACGATCTTCTCGAAGAACGCGGCCGTGCGGTGGACGGCGGAGGACGGATCCGACGTCAAAATCAACCTCGTGGACACGCCGGGGCACGCCGACTTCGGAGGCGAAGTAGAGCGCATCCTGCGCATGGTCGACGGGTGCCTCCTGCTGGTCGACGCATTCGAGGGACCGATGCCGCAGACCCGCTTCGTGACTCGCAAGGCGCTCGAGCTGGGCCTTCACCCGGTAATCGTGATCAACAAGGTGGATCGGCCGGATGCGGATCCGGCGCGGGTGCACGACGAGGTGCTGGATCTGCTGATCGAGCTCGAAGCGACAGACGAGCAGCTGGACGCACCGTTCATCTACGCGTCCGCGCGCGAGGGCTGGGCCTCGACCGATCCGACGGCGCGGTCCGGGAGCCTCGCTCCGCTGTTCGAGATGATCGTGCAGACGGTGCCGCCTCCGCACGGCGTGACGGACGGGCCGTTCCACCTTCTCGTCTCGACGCTCGACTACTCGCCGTATCTGGGCCGGATGGCGATCGGCCGGATCGAACACGGAGAGCTTCGTGTCGGCGACCCGGTGGCCGCCTGGCAGCTCGAGGAGGACAGCCCGGGAGCGATCGTGAAGGTGCCGTCCCTGTTCGCATTCGAATCGCTGGGGCGGACGGAGATCGAGCGTGCGGTGGCGGGAGAAATCGTCGCCGTGGCCGGTATCGAGGGAGCCGAAATCGGGGCGACTCTGTGCGATCCCGATTCTCCCATGCGTCTCGAGGGAATCGCGGTAGAGCCACCGACACTGTCGGTGGAGATGAGGGCGAACACCTCGCCGTTTTCCGGGCGGAGCGGGAAGTATGTCACGTCCCGCCAGATCCGGGATCGGCTTTACCGCGAGGCGCAGAGTAACGTGGCTCTGCGAGTCGAGGAGACGGAGCTGCCCGATCGCCTTCGGGTTTCGGGCAGGGGCGAGCTCCACCTCGCGATCCTGATGGAGACGATGCGCCGTGAAGGTTACGAATTCTCCGTGTCACGGCCGCACGTGATCACCAGGCCGGCGGCGGATGGCCGAATCGAGGAGCCCTACGAGGAGGTCATCGCCGACGTTCCGCAGGCGATGGTGGGTGTCGTGATGCAGGGCCTCGGAGAGCGAAAGGGCGAAATGACGGACATGGAAAAGGGAGACGGCGGACTCGCACGACTCCATTTCCGGGTACCGTCCCGCGCGCTGTCCGGTTACCGGTCAGAGTTTCTCACCGAAACCCGCGGCGAGGGCACGCTGCACCGGCAGTTCGACAGCTACGGTCCGTGGGCCGGTGACATCGAGAACCGGAAGAACGGAGCGCTGGTGTCGATGGTCGGGGGGACGGCGAGCGGGTATTCGCTGTTCAACCTGCAGGAGCGTGGCACTCTGTTCGTGAAGCCGACCGATGAAGTGTACGACGGCATGGTCGTGGGAGAGCACGCGCGCGAAAACGATCTCGAGGTCAATGTCACGAAGGGGAAGAAGCTTACCAACGTCCGGGCAGCCGGATCGGACGACCACATCGTACTCGAGCCCGCCCGCGAGGTGACCCTGGAGTTCGGTCTGGAGTTCATCGTCGAGGATGAATTGCTGGAGGTGACGCCCGACGCGATCCGGATCCGGAAACGCGCGCTCAACACTCATGAGCGGAAGCGAGACCGAAAGGTAATCGAGGCGCGGGCGGCTGCCGGAAGGACCGGCTGACCGGAGCTGTCGGCCAGCTGGACTTGACACGGGTTCGGGACCGCGCTAAAACGCGCAGACCGAGGATTGGAGCGGCCCGCGCCGGCCGTTGATCGACCGCGTTATTGCACAGGAGGATTTCCCATGGCGCTCCTGACCGTCGCCCGTCCGGCCCAGGCCGACGAGACCCTCCCCTGGGTCGCCCGTTTTGAAGCGGAAGAGGACGATTTCGAAGAGCCCGAGGGAAGCGATGGCTGGGACGGGCTCGATGATCCGGAAGAGATCGATGATCTCGATGACTGGGATGACGATTTCGATGACGACGAGCTGGACGAAGACGAGCTCGACGGTCTGGACGATGATGAGGACGCCTGGTAGAAGTCGGCGGTTGACTCCGGCGTCCGAGCGACTACCTTGATCGACCGAAGCGCGAGCCGGCTTTCCGG
>JBDGUY010000139.1:0-5269 GCA_039585935.1 Gemmatimonadota bacterium | reverse complement strand
GCCCTGGCCGAGGCCGCGCTGGCCACGATCGACATGCGCACGCACCAGGGCGAGCACCCCAGGCAGGGAGCGCTTGATGTGGTGCCGTTCATTCCGATCCGCGAGGTCAGCCAGGAAAGAGCCGTCGAGATTTCACGTGACTTCGGTGCCTGGCTCGGCAGCCGGGGAGTCCCCGTCTACTATTACGAGGATGCGGCCACCCGGACCGAGCGGAAGAGCCTGCCGAAGATCCGCAAAGGCGAGTACGAAGCTCTCGAAGAGAAGCTCCGGGACAAGCTCTGGGAGCCCGACGAGGGGCCCGCAGAATTCAACCCGACCTCCGGGGCGACGGTCACCGGGTCGCGCTTTCCGCTCATCGCGTTCAATGTCAATCTTCGCACCAATGATCTCGAGATCGCGAAGACGATTGCCCGGGCCGTCAGGCACATCAACGGCGGGTACAAGGCCGTGCGCGGGATGGGATTCGCACTCGAAGAGCGGGACATGGTGCAGGTGTCGATGAATCTCGTCAACTACACGGAGACGCCGATTCACCGGGTGCTCGAAACCGTCCGCTCCGAGGCAGCCCGGTATGGCGTGGCGGTCGCCGGGACGGAGTTGATCGGACCCGTGCCCCTGGATGCGCTGGAGGAAGTCGTGCGCTTCTATTTGCAGGTTCACGACTTCACGACCGAACAGGTGCTGGAAACGGCACTGCTGGGCTGAGCATATGACCGGAGTGCATCGTCAGCAGGTCGACCTCCTCGTGGTCGGTGCGTCGGAGGTGCTCACCTGCGACGCCGCCGGCGATGATCCCATCGGACGAGTAGCGGGCGGAGTCGTCGCAGTCGCCGGTGACTCCGTGATCGCGGTAGGGCCGGAGGCGGAAGTGCGATCCGTCGTCGATGCGACCGGGGCCCGGGTGATAGACGCTTGCGGGGGCGTCGTGGCACCCGGATTCGTCGACGCACATACCCATCTCGTTTTTGGCGGCTCACGGGTCCGCGAGTACGCCTCGCGCTTGACGAGGACGAAGGAAGAGACAATCGCCCTGGGCATTCCCGTCGGGATTCTGGCTTCGGTCGAGGCGACTCGAGCGGCCACGGTGGACGACCTGGCACAGGCCGCGATTCCGCGGCTCGATGAAATGCTGGCGCACGGCACGACGACGGTCGAGAGCAAGAGCGGATATGGGCTTACCCTGGCAGACGAGATCAAGTTACTGGAGGTGAATCGTCTGCTCGATCAGTCGCAACCGATAGAACTGGTCAGCACATTCATGGGGGCGCATGACGTGCCGCCGGAGCTGGACCGGTCGACCTATGTAGAGCAGGTCGTATCAGAGCAGATCCCGGAGGTCGCAGATCGGCAGCTTGCATTGTTCTGCGACGTGTTCTGCGACGAAGGATACTTCACGGTTCACGACGCTCGACGTGTGCTCGAGGCGGGACTCGCCGCCGGACTCGTCCCGAAGATCCATGCAGAGCAATACGCCTGGACGGGAGGGGCACTGCTTGCGGCCGAACTGAAGTGCAGATCGGCGGATCACCTGAACTTCGCGCAGGCGGACGACCTGGAGGCCCTGGCCGGAGCCGGTGTCGCGGCCGTCCTGATGCCGCTGATCGACTTCGCCGTCAAGCACCCGCTACCGATCGAGGCGAGCCGCTGGTGCGAGGCCGGACTCACCGTCGCTCTCGGGACCGACATGTGCCCGGGTGGTTATGCCGCGTCCATGCCGTTGGCGATCCAGTTCGCCTGTCGCGGAAACGGCCTGTCGCCGGAGCAGGCTCTGCTCGCTGCGACGTCCGGCGCGGCATACGCCTGTGGCCTCGAGGGACACGGGAGACTGACCGCTGGAGCAGTCGCCGATCTGCAGATCTGGAACGTGGGAACGCTGGACGACATGGTGTATCGGACCGGGCACAATCCGGTGCGCCAGGTGATCAAACGGGGAAAGGTGGTACACGGATGACAGAAGCGAGTGGACCGCGGGTGATTCGGGCCCCCCGGGGAACGGAGCTCTCCTGCAAAGGGTGGCAGCAGGAAGCGGCGCTTCGGATGTTGATGAACAACCTCGATCCGGAGGTGGCCGAACGACCTGAGGACCTGGTGGTGTACGGAGGCCGTGGACAGGCGGCGCGGGACTGGGAGTGCTTCGACGCGATTGTTCGCTCTCTACGCGAGTTGGGGGACGACGAAACGCTGCTCGTCCAGTCCGGCAAGCCGGTAGCCGTATTCTATTCGCACAAGGACGCTCCGCGAATCCTGATCGCGAATTCCAATCTCGTCCCGCACTGGGCTACCCAGGAACACTTCGACGAGCTGGCCGCGAAGGGCCTGATCATGTACGGCCAGATGACTGCCGGTTCGTGGATATACATCGGCACCCAGGGAATTCTGCAGGGCACGTATGAGACGCTTGGAGCACTGGCTGAGCAGAAGGGCTGGAACGGTCTGGCGGGGACGATCACGTTGACGGCTGGACTCGGGGGGATGGGAGGAGCCCAGCCGCTCGCCGTGACGATGAACGGCGGGGTAGCGCTGGTCGTCGAGGTAGACCCGGAAAAGGCGCAGCGGCGTCTCGATCACCGGTACATCGATCGAGTCCTGGAGGATCTCGACGAGGCGGTTCGAGTCTGCGAGGCCGCCCGGGAAGCCGGAGAAGCGCTGTCCGTGGGGCTGATCGGCAATGCGGCGACCGTGCTTCCGGCGCTCGTCGAGCGCGGCTTCCAGCCCGAGGTCGTGACCGACCAGACTTCTGCGCACGACCCGCTGATGTACGTTCCCGAAGGACTGTCTGTCGCCGAAGCCAGTGCGCTGCGAAAGAGCGATCCGAACGAATATGAACAGCGCTCGATGGACTCTATGGCCCGCCACGTCGAGGCCATGCTGGCGTTCCAGGCAGCGGGTTCCGAGGTGTTCGACTATGGAAACAACATCCGGCAGCGTGCATTCGATCGCGGGGTGAAGAACGCCTTCGACTTTCCGGGGTTCGTTCCGGCCTACGTACGGCCTCTATTCTGCCAGGGGAAGGGGCCGTTCCGCTGGGTGGCCCTGTCGGGAGATCCGGAGGACATTTACCGGACCGACGAGGCGGTCAAGGAGCTGTTTCCTGACGACCGTCATCTGCACCGCTGGCTCGATATGGCCCGCGAACGCGTGCACTTCCAGGGGCTCCCGTCACGTATCTGCTGGCTCGGTTACGGCGCACGATGCCGGGCCGGCCACCGATTCAACCAGATGGTGGCCCGCGGTGAAGTGAAGGCCCCGATCGTCATCGGCCGTGACCACCTCGACTGCGGATCCGTCGCCAGTCCCAATCGGGAGACCGAGGCGATGATGGACGGAACCGATGCCGTGTCGGACTGGCCGATCCTGAACGCGCTGATCAATGCGGTCGGAGGGGCGACCTGGGTCAGCTTCCACCATGGCGGCGGAGTGGGAATCGGATTCAGCCAGCACGCCGGCCAGGTGATCGTCGTAGACGGAACCGTGGCCGCTGAGCGGCGCCTCGAGCGGGTGCTCACCACGGACCCGGGGATGGGGGTCGTGCGGCACGCCGACGCCGGGTACGAAGAGGCGATCGAGACAGCTCGTCAGAGCGGGATCCGCATACCGATGCTCGGGATCGGCGAGCCGGGGGGCGGCAGGCCCTGCGCGTAGAAGCGGATGGCGTGAGGCCCGCCCCCGCTGCTGGCAGCGGGGCAACCGTGACGGCGGTGTCGCAGTGGGCCCCACTGAAGATGAGGACGTTTCGCGCCCTGTGGATCGCGAACCTGTTCTCGGCAATCGGCACCTGGATTCACCAGGTCGGAGCCGCCTGGCTGATGACCGATCTCGCGCCGAGTCCGGTCCTCGTGTCCCTGGTCCAGGCTGCCGCCGGGCTGGCGATGTTTCTGTTCGTCCTCCCGGCGGGTGTGCTTGCCGACGTGCTCGATCGACGTCGTGTGCTTCTCGCCTCCCAGGTGTGGTTGATGCTCACGGCGGCCAGCCTCGGCCTGCTCACCGTGACGGGCCGGACGACGCCTGCGGCCCTGCTGCTATTCACCTTCCTGATGGGTACTGGCGGCGCCCTGATGCAGCCGGCGTGGCGCGCGGTGCTCCCCGAGCTCGTGTCGGGGAAGGAGCTGCCGGCCGCGATCGACCTCGTAGGACTCGGAGTGAACGTGGCCCGGGCAGTCGGTCCGGCGATCGGTGGAATCCTCGTGGCGAGCGCGGGAGCCGGCGCGGCATTCCTGCTGAATGCGGTTACCTACCTCGGCGTCGTATTCGTCGTCGGTGGCTGGCGGCGCGAAACGGCGCCAAGCGGATTGCCCGCCGAACGATTCGTCGGGGCCCTGCGCACAGGATTTCGCTACGCGCGCCACACGCCCCAGATGGGTTCAGTCCTCGCGCGACTCGGCCTGTTCGTGCTCCCGGCGAGCGCTCTCTGGGCACTGCTGCCGCTGGTCGCGCGGCAGGAGCTCGGCACGACCGCGGCGGGATATGGCTGGATCCTGTCGGCCTTTGGTGCGGGAGCTGTGGCCGGAGCGCTGTCGCTCGGGCGGCTTCGCGGCAAGCTGTCGTTGGACACAATCGCCACCACCGGGACCGTGTTCTTCGGATTGGCCATGGTCGGAGTCGCATTCGTACGGCTGTGGATACCGTTCCTGATGTGCGCCTTCATCGCGGGCGTCGGGTGGCTGCACATCCTGGCAACCTTGAATACGGCGGCGCAGACGGTCCTGCCGGGCTGGGTACGGGCCCGTGGCATGGCGTTGTTCATTCTCGTGTTCTTCCTCGCGTCGACGATCGGCAGCATTCTGTGGGGCGCCGTGGCGAGCCAGACCGGGCTGGGGACGACCATGGCCGTGGCAGGTGCCGCCGTCGTCGCCGGCACACTGGCCCGATTCCACTATCGCGTCAAAGACACGGTCGGTCTCGACCTGGCGCCGACCCGACACTGGCCCGCACCGACGGTGGCCGAGTCGATCGAGCCCGAAGAAGGGCCCGTTCTCGTGTCGGTCGGTTACCAGGTGGATCCTGAGAAGCTGCCGGAATTCGAGGCCGCAATGTCGGAACTGCGACGGCGCCGCCGACGCAGTGGTGCCTATTTCTGGGACCTGTTCGTCGACTCGGCCGACCCGGATCGCCACATCGAGGTGTTTCTCGTCGACTCCTGGGCCGAGCACCTGCGGCAGCATGACCGGGTGACGGCACTGGACCGGAGGGCCGAGGAGCGCGTGCAGGCCTGCCTGGTCGAAGGCGAGCGCCCTCGGATCCAGCACTTCCTTGCTTCGAAGGGGTGGCG
>JBDGUY010000138.1:0-5270 GCA_039585935.1 Gemmatimonadota bacterium | reverse complement strand
GGTCGCTCACAAGACCGGAACGATCGCCGCCGCGATCAATGACGTGGGCATCATCACGCTTCCGGATGGGGCCGGACACGTGGCGATCGCGGTGTTCGTCTACACCTTCAACCGAACCGAGTGGAGGCGCGAGAGGACGATCGCCGAGGTTTCACGACTCGTGTATGACTACTTTTCGGCCGCGCCCGATCCCTGGGCATTCGGTCCCATTCCGATCGCGTGCGGTGGAGAGGAACCGCCCCCAGACATGTGGGAGCCGGATCTCACCCTCGGCGGTGAAGACCCGGCGATGTGACCTTCGGCAATGCTCCCTCGTCTAACTGACGAGGGCAAAGGGCGACATGGTGAGAGGTCGGCCCGCGGCGGCCGGAGGGCAGCCGAGGCGATCCGACAGAGTCAGAGCTTCCGGGCTTCAGGAGGTTCGTTCCATGCGCGCTCCAGACCAAGCTGTACGATTCGCATTCGTTCCCCTCGGACTGTTCGCTCTCGCGGTGCTGCCAGCCTGCCAGGGGTCGGACGACAACACCTCCGGCCTGACCGGTGTCCCGGATCCGATCGAGGTAAACCTCGAGTCCATCACTGCCGACGATCCCCTGTTCGATGTGCTCGACACTGCCCTGCAGGATGAGTATCAGGCAGAAGCCACATATGGTTCAGCCATAGCGGTGTACGGGGAAGTCAGGCCGTTCACGCGCATCGTCCTGGCGGAAGGGCGTCATGTGGCAGCCGTCGCTCACCTGTTCGAGAAGCGGGACCTTCCGGTACCTGACTGGGACTCCGGGGCATACCCGATCCCTGCAGACTTCGATCAGCTCGAGATTGCCGAGGCGTGTGCCCTCGGGGTGCAGGCGGAGATCGAGAACGTCGCGATGTATGACGAGTTGATCGCGATCGGCCTGCCGGCCGATGTGGAGTCGGTGTTCCAATCCTTGAAGACCGCTTCGGAGTTGAATCACATGGCGGCGTTTTCCCGCTGCATGTGAATGTCAGCTGGCGCGGGCTCTGCGGCAGGATGAGTTACGCCCGAATCCAGGGACCGGGAGCGTCGCACCGCGGCACTCCCGGTCTTCGGGCACTCGACTTCGCCTACTCGTAGCGCAACGCCTCGATCGGATCGAGCTCGGCGGCCTGCCGGGCGGGATAGAAGCCGAAGAAGATCCCGATCGCACCGGAGAAAGCCAGCGCCACCACTACGGTCAGCGGAGAGATCGTCGTCGTCCACCCGGTGGCGGAGCTGATGATCCGCGCCCCACCTAATCCGAGCAGCAGTCCGAGGAGTCCGCCTGCCGCGCTCAACACGGTGCTCTCGACCAGGAACTGGGTCATCACATCCGATCCGCGTGCCCCGATCGACATGCGGATTCCGATCTCCCGGGTCCGCTCTGTGACCGAGACCAGCATGATGTTCATGATCCCGATCCCCCCGACGAGCAGTGAAATGCTGGCGATTGCGGCGAGGAGAAGCGTCATCACCTCGGTCGTGCCCTGCGCGGCTTCGGACAGGTCTGACTGATTGCGAACCGTGAAGTCGTCTTCCTCCCAGCTCGCCAGGCCGTGGGCTTCCCGCATGATCGCCGTGATCTCTTCCTGGGCCGCCGGGATGTCCCCGGGCGAAAACGTGCTCGCCAGGATCTGGGGTATGTACTGGTGACCGGCGAGCCGGGTCTGCACGGTCGTGTAGGGAGCGAGGGTCACGTCGTCCATGTCCGAGCCCTCCGGCGTCTGTCCTTTCTCCGCCAGTACTCCGATGATCTGGAATGGTACATTGCGGATCCGGATCTGCTGGCCGACCGGGTCCTGTCCCGGGAACAGGTTCTCGGCCACCGTCCGACCGAGCAGAACGACCTTCTTCATCGAGCGTACGTCGGCAGCATCGAAGTTGCGGCCGAATTCGACGTCCCAGTCGCGGATCGCCAGGTACTCGACGGACACGCCGTTGATCCGGCTGCGCCAGTTTCCCTGCCCCCCGACGAGCTGTCCCCCGGTAGCGATCACGGGTGAAACGGCGGCGAGCAGGAACGACTCGCGCTGCAGCTTCTCGACGTCGTCCACCTTGAGGCGGTTGAAGCTCCCCATGCCGCGCGACACACCGCCCTGGCTCGAAGAGCCGGGCGAGATGACGAGCATGTTGGTGCCGAGATTCTCGATTTGCTGCTGAATCCGCGACTGGGCCCCCTGCCCGATCGCGACCAGCAGAATCACCGCACCGACTCCGATGATGATCCCCAGCATGGTCAGCAGGCTGCGCATCTTGTTCTTCAGGATGCTCTGGGCCGCGACACGCGTCAGAACGGATGCCTTCATGCCGCGCCTCCCTCGGAAGCCGGAATCGGAGCGAAGGCCGAAGCCGTGTCGTCTTCGTCCGGGTCGTGCCACTCCGCCAGGTCAACCACCGCGTTGCGGCGATCCAGGACTGGCTCGTCCTGCATCAGGCGCCCGTCCCGGAACCGTACGATGCGCTTGGCATAGCGGGCGATCTCGTGCTCGTGCGTGATTACCAGGATCGTGATCCCCTGCGCATTCAGCTCCTGGAATACGGCCAGCACCTCGATGGATGTTCGAGTGTCGAGATTCCCGGTCGGTTCGTCGGCCAGCACGATCGCCGGCTCCGTGACCAGGGCGCGGGCGAGCGCCACCCTCTGCTGCTGTCCGCCGGAGAGTTCTGACGGCTCATGATCCATGCGGTCGCCGAGGCCGACCCGCTCGAGTGCCCGGGCCGCCATGTCGCGCGAGCTCCCCTTCCGCCCCGTCCGGTCGTACAACAGTGGTAGTTCCACCTGCTCCAGGGCCGACGTACGCGGCAGAAGGTTGAATCCCTGGAACACGAATCCGATGCGCTGATTGCGAATGTCGGCCCGCGCGTTGCGGTCCATGCCGTCAACCCGGGTTCCGTCCAGCTCGTAGCTGCCGCTGGTAGGTCGATCCAGACAGCCCAGGATGTTCATCAGGGTCGACTTTCCGGACCCCGACGCTCCCATGATCGACACCATCTCGCCCTGCTGGACGTCGAAATCGACATCTCGCAGGGCCCGCACCTCGGTCGCTCCGGTGACGTAGGTCTTGGTCAACCCGCGCGTGCGGATGACGTTCGCAGTGTCGTTCATCGTACCATCGGCCCACGCCGCGCCGGCTGACCCGAAGAAGGCTGGAACGGATTGCTGGTCGAGGAAGCTGCCGCGCCGGACACGATGCCCGCGATCGCCTCCATTCCTTCTTCGATTCGCTGCCCGGAGATCTCGGTGTACTGTCCATCTGTGATCCCCGGTCGCACCCGGACCATGGTCAGATCACCATTCTCGTCCAGCATCCACAGGCGGTTGCCGTCTCCCCGACTCGCTCCCGCGGGTGCTCCGTGCCCCGCAGCTCCAGCAGCCGCCATCCCGGCCATGTCCCGCCCCCCGGGGCGCTCGCCGGCCGGTCTCGCTGAAGGGCCTCCCGCCGAGTCCGCGGCTGCCCGCCGTGCCTGCATCTGTTGCATCATCCGTTCGCGAAACGCTACCAGCATTTCCTCCGGAGGCTGAAAACGCAGTGCCGCGTTCGGGACCTTCAACACATCCTCCGCGCCCGCCGTGACGAATTCCACCGTCGCCGTCATGCCGGGCAACAGTTCGCCGTCCGGATTCTTCACTCCGACCACGACCGTGTAGTTGACCACGTTTTCCTGCGTAGAAGACTGAAGGCGAACCTGGCGCACCGCTCCGTCGAAGGTCTGGTCAGGAAACGCCTGCACGGTGAACCGGGTCTCCTGCCCTACTTCGATTGCGCCGATATCGCTCTCATCTACGGAAGCGAGGATCTCCATCTCGGTAAGATCTGCGGCGATCAGGAACAGCAGCGGCGCCGACAGGCTGGCGGCCACCGTCTGTCCCACATCCACGTTCCGCTGGATCACGATCCCATCGATCGGTGAATAGATCTCGGTGTATGCGAGGTTGTTCCGGGCCCGTTCGAGGCCGACCTCGGCCGATGTCAGGTTCGATCGGGCGATCTTCAGTGCGTATTCGGCTGCATCGTACTCTGAGTCCGTCGCTCCCTGGCGGGCGTGCAGTTCCTTCGTGCGGTCGAATTCTCTTTCCTTCTGCCCGACGTCTGCCCGCGCACGCTCGAGGCTTGCCTCGGACTCCCGCACCGCCTGGCGCTGTAACGTCGGGTCGATGCGGGCCAGTAGCTGGCCCTGAACGACTTCGTCGTTGAAGTCGACGTACAGCTCGGCGATCTGCCCGGACGCCTGTGTGCCAACCTCTACGGTCGTCACCGGTGTCAACGTGCCCGTGGCGGCGACCACCTGCTCGAGGGACCCCCGCTCGACGGTCACGAATCGCCAGCTGCTCGTCTCCGCGTCACCGTTCTTGGTCAGCCAGACGATCGCCGCGATCACGACGACCGCGATGCCAGCCAGGCCCAGGATCTTCTTCATGCCTGCCCCTCCCCGAACTCCCGAACGTCCGGGTTCACGTGATGTGTCCGGTGCGCGCTACCGGAGCGGGATTCAGCGACTGCCCTGTGGCGGCGGTGGCCGCCCCTGGCGCATCCGCTCCTGTCGCATTTCCCGGTACTTGCTCATCTGTTCTTCGGTCAAGACTTCTGCGTACTGCTTGTCCGTTTCTTCCATGAGTTTCGTCATTTCCGCGCGCATCGTCGCGCGATCACCACCGGCATTCTCGAACAGTTCCTGCTGCTTCTTCGACTGCTCATCGATGATCGGCTTCATCTGCGCCGCCTGCTCATCCGTCAGATCGAGTTGCTCGGTGAGCTGAGCGAGTCGCTCATCGGGACTCAGCATCCGTCGGCCGCCTGGACCCGGCTGAGCCAACGCGGGAGTGGCGGCCAGGCCGAGAGCGACCAGTGCTACGAACGCCGTGAGCGCACTGCGATAGCGCCGTGCGTGGCGGATTCTGGGGGCAGGATGCTTCATGGTATGTCTCCTTCAGATTCGAGCACGAGCGGATCTGTCCGCCGGTTTCTGTCGATTGGACCCTTCGGCCGCGAGGATCATTCCCTCCGCCGCCCGAGCTCGTCGGCTCGACTTGCCGTTCGGCCCTGATCGTAGGGGCTCACGGGGCTCATCCGACAGTGCGCCATTGGCTTCGGAAAGCACCGCATTTCGCAACCGGTTCACCCGATTTCCCCCGTCCGCAGAGGCCCTGTCGCGGTTACCGCTCAGCACCTCGATTCGAAACAGCCCGGCAAATCAACTGATTACGACCTGAATCGGTGGATTCGACCCTATCGGGCGAATGGAACGCGCCTTGCCAATTCGGTCTGGCGAT
>JBDGUY010000137.1:0-5366 GCA_039585935.1 Gemmatimonadota bacterium | reverse complement strand
TTTGACATCTGGAGCTTCATGATCGGCGCCCGGCTGCAACTCCCGATCATCTACTTCAGCCTCGACGGGGCGTACTACACGAAGATCGACGAGTTCTCTCTCCTGCCCGGGCTCGGATTCAGGTTCCTGTTCCTGGATGTCGGCGGACGATACAAGTGGACCGGTGAGAACTGGTTCGAGGTGTTTGGCGGCGTCTCGTTCTGAGCAGGTGCACCGATAAACGCGTCGAGGGGCTCCACGCGCTGGCGCCCCTCGACCACTTCGAGTCTCCACCCCGGCCATACCGGCCAAGGTCTTCCGACTCTTGACCTCAGCCGAAGCTGACCCCCTGCGCCAGCGGGAGTTCGTCACTCCAGTTCACCGTGTTGGTCTGGCGTCGCATGTAGGCCTTCCACGCGTCGGACCCTGACTCCCGACCACCGCCGGTCTCCTTTTCGCCTCCGAAAGCTCCGCCGATCTCCGCGCCGCTCGTGCCGATATTCACGTTGGCGATTCCGCAATCACTGCCGCGGTGGGACAGGAAGTACTCGGCCTCGCGCACACTGTCGGTAAAGATCGCCGACGACAGACCCTGCGGAACCCCGTTGTGGATTCGCATGGCGTCTTCCATCTCGGCCACGGCCTCCTTCGGGCTGGATCCCTTCTTCCCGTATCCGATGATGTAGAGAATCGGGGCGAAGGTCTCTTCCTGGACGATCGAGAAGCTGTTCTCGGCCGCCGCGACACAGGGCGTGACGTAGTGACCGCCCGGATAGTCGTCGCCTCCCAGTTGCTTCCCACCGGTGAGGATCTCGCCTCCCTCGGCAGTGACCCGGTCCAGGGCGTTCATCATGTCCTCGACCGCGTTCTTCGTCACCAGGGGCCCCATCAGGGTATCCGGATCCAGCGGGTCGCCGATCCGGATTCCGTCGTACGCCCCGGTGAGGCGGGCGACGAGTTCTTCCTTGATTGACTCGTGCACGATGATCCGACGCGTGCTGGTACACCGCTGACCGGCCGTACCGACGGCCCCGAACAGGATCGCCGGCAGGACGAGATCCATGTCGGCGCTGGGCGTGACTACGATCGCGTTGTTGCCTCCGAGCTCGAGAATAGTGCGGCCCAGGCGCTTCCCCACGACTTCGGCCACGCGGGTCCCCATATTCGTGCTTCCGGTGAACGACACGAGTGGAATCCGCTTGTCCTGCAGGAGCTTCTCACCCACGGTCGAGCCCTTCCCCACCGCGAGAGAGAAAATCGCCGGATCGACATCGTTCGCGCGACACACCTTCTCCGCGATCTTCGTGACCGCGACTCCGCACAGCGGCACGTGGCTCGACGGCTTCCACAGGGTGGAGTCGCCACACACGGCGGCCAGCGCAGAATTCCAGCTCCATACTGCGACCGGAAAGTTGAATGCCGTGATCACGCCCACCACCCCCAGCGGATGCCACTGTTCGAACATCCGGTGGTCGGGGCGTTCCGACTGCATCGTGTTTCCATAGAGCTGCCGGGACAGGCCAACCGCGAAGTCGCAGATGTCGATCATCTCCTGTACTTCGCCCTCACCCTCCGCCTGAATCTTCCCCATTTCGAGGCTGACCAGCTTGCCCAGGTCTTCCTTCGCTTCGCGCAGGGCCAGGCCCAGTTGCCTGACGACCTCGCCGCGGCGCGGAGCCGGGACCTTACGCCACTCCAGGAATGCCTCGTGGGCCCTGGCGACGATCTTGTCGAATTCCTCTTCGCTCACCTGCCGCACGTAGCCGATTACCGAGCCATCCGTCGGCGAGGTGACCTCGAGCTCGGGGCCCGAACCCATCCAGTTCCCGGCGAAGCCTCCGGGGTTCATGTCCTCGATGCCGAGGCGCTCCAGGTAGTCTTGCATGGTCTCTATATCCCGTTGGAATGAATGGCGTTAATGGATTCCGAACAACGGTCCTGATCGCTACTGCCAGCGCACGGATGTTAGTATATCGTCCGCGGATCGGCCACCGGACCGGGCGGCTCTATTCCAGCCCCGGTCCGGCGGACGCCTGGTCCAGCCGGGGGTACGTATTGTTGTGATATCGCAAGCCGGCGATCCTGCCTTCCCCATCCTCCACGAATACGTAGGTTTCCCCCGGTTCGCCGTCATCCCGGATGCGCCTGAAGGTGTTTCCGTCGACGTGCTCCAGAGGTGTCAGGTTGTCCAGCGGATCCATCGTCGGAAGCCACAGGATTGCCAGCCCCCCCTTCCATGGCACCACGGCGGATTCACCACCCCACGGATCTTCGTCGTACGACCCCACGAATCGACGGAGCTCCGGCGGGAACTCCTCGGCTTTTGCCGGACCTTCCATGGAACCGGGCCCGACTCCGTCTGGTTCCTTGATCGCCTGGAGAACCGCGGGTTTGATAAGTCGCAGCATCTCCCGGGCCAGGGCGGTCGGACTGAGGCCGATGGCGTTCAGCATTACGACCGCCGCCAGGCGATCCGGCGGATACAGCTGGATCGTGGATTCGAAACCTGGACACAGTCCACTGTGGCCGACATAGGTGACACCCCGGTTGCGATACACCCCGAACCCCAGCCCTCGCGTGGTTTCCCAGTCCGGATCCATCCAGTGGACGCGCTGCATCTCTCGCAGCGTATTCCCTGAGAGTACTTCATCTCCGCCCGACTGAAGGACACCGAATTGCCACGACGCGAATCGGGCCATGTCCTCCACCGTGGAGGCGAATCCTGCGGCTGGGGCGATTCCGTCAGCCGCGAACGGCGGCACCCGGCTTCGGGATCCATCACGTCGCGTGGAACCGTAGCCGGCGGCCATACGGTCGGGGAACGGATACTCTCCAATATCGGGCCACGTGCTGCTCATACCGATCGGATCCAGGATGTGCCTTCGCATGTATTCGGAGAAAGGCTCGCCGGAGACTTCGGCAATGACCTCACCCGCAAGCGTCAGTCCGAGATTGGAGTACTGGTAGTATCGATCCGCAGGGTAGAGCATCTCCTGTTCGCCCAGGCGCTGCACGACCTCGTCTCGCGTCGGGAAATCGAACGGCTCGATCCAGTAGGAGTGCTCAGACTCCCGGGGCAGACCCGACGAGTGTGTGAGCAGTCCCTGCACGGTCACGGGAGGTGAATGCTCGTACGTCTGCTGGATGTCGAACCACGGAAGGAGATCTGACACGGGGTCGTCGAGGCGAATCTCACCGGCGTCCCGGAGCTGCATTACTCCTACCGCCGTGAACAGCTTCGAGATCGAACAGATGCTGTAGGCCGTGCCCGTCGTGGCCGGCGTCTTCGACTCAGGATCCGCGTAGCCGCTGGCGCCGATCCAGATCACTTCCTGGTCGTGTACGATTGCGGCCGAAATCCCTGGAATGCTCTCATAAGCTCGCTGTGCGTCGAGCCATACATCGATCAGACCGGCCGCTTCACGGACCCGCGGGTGATCCGCCACGCTCTGTGCCTCTACCGTCGGTGCGCAAGCCAGGACAACAGACAGTACGAGCCCGTAACGTCGCATTCCGGGTCGCCTCTCAGTGAAGGGATACGGCCGGGAGCCTCGTGAACGGCGGCAAGATGACCATGCCGCTTCGGAGGGGCAATCATCCGGGTCCGGAGGCTTCGACGAAAGGGTGAGAAGGCGCTATCATGCACGGGGAGCGATCGCTATCTCGCCGAGCGGCACAGCATGGGAGAGTGTGGATGACGCACGACCCGATCCCGTTCTGGGAGCGACCCGAGATCGTCGAGAAGTTCGCCGGCCGGGAGCCCGACCGTCGTCTCGCCGCGTGGCTCTCCGACAGACAGGACCTCGAAGGCCTGCGAGTGCTCGATATCGGCTGCGCCGGCGGTCGGAATTCGGAATTCCTGGCCAGGTCGGGCTGTGATCTATACGCGATCGATTCTTCGTTGCCGATGGTTCGCCGCACGCGATTCCGGATCGCGAACGTGCTGGGCGAGCGAGAGGCGGCGCGCCGGGTCCGGGTCGGGCGCATGGAGCTGCTGGGCGGCTTTCGCGACCGGAGTTTCGACCTCGTCGTCGCGCTCGGAGTCTTCCATAGCGCTCCCGACCGGGCTACGTACGAGCTGGCGCTCGCCGAGTCCGCGCGGGTGCTGGACGACCACGGGCACCTGCTGGTCGCGAACTTCGCGCCGGGCACGGCGCTCGAAGGGACACTCCTCGAGCCGGTCCCGGACGAGCCGGGTGTCTACATCGGACACGAGTCCGGGCGTCACGTTCTCCTCGGCGCCGAGTCACTGGACGAAGCGCTCGACCGCCATGGACTTTCCCCGGTCATTCCGACGGAAGTCGTCCAAGCCGAAGGAGAGGTGTTTCGCCGGATCACCGTGAATGGACTGTACCGGAAGCGTGCATCATGAATCTCGGATTTGCCAGACTTGCGCTGGCGCTCCTCGCGGCGCCGACGCTGGCGACCGCCGCGCACCCGCAGGCGGTGGACCGTCCGGCCCCGGACGCGACCCCGAGCGAGATCGTCGACTACGTGGACCGCCTGATGCGAGGCGAGTCGTCCAGGGGTGAGGTCGTAATGGAGGTTTTGACGGAGAACTGGAACCGCGCGATGCGCATGACCGTCTCGTCCCTGGGTACCGAGTACGCCCTGGTCCGAATTGTCGAGCCGAAGAAGGATGCCGGGACCGCGACTCTGAAGTCCGGCAACGAGATCTGGAATTACCTCCCGAAGGTCGATCGAACGATCAAGATACCGGCTTCTCTGATGAGCGCCTCGTGGATGGGCTCGCACTTCACCAACGACGACCTGGTGAAGGAGAGCCGACTGGCAGAGGACTACGCGATCACGATCGAGTTCGATGGACTCCGGGAGGGGGTGGACGTCTGGGAGTTCGTTCTCGTTCCCCGTCCCGAGGCCCCGGTCGTATGGGGCAGCATCCGCTACCAGGTCCGCAAGGACGATCTGATGCCGGTCTGGGCACGATACTACGACGAAGACGAGACGCTCATGCGTACCCTGACGTTCGGGGACTTCAGGACGCTCGGCGGACGCCTCGTTCCGGCCACCATGAGAATGGTGCCCGAGGACGATCCTGGAGAATTCACGGAGGTCCGCTACGAGGGCCTGGAATTCGACGTGGGCCTGTCTCCCGACTACTTCTCGCTCCGTCAGCTCCGTGCGCGGAACTGACCTCTGATGGACGAGAAACCCGGCTGGAAGATCGGCTGGCGCAACCTCGGGCGGAACCGGCGTCGCACCTGGATCACGGCTAGCGGCCTGGCGCTGGGCTATGTGGCGGTGGTCGTTATGAGTGGCCTCGCCGGGGGCCTGGTAGCCGAAATGGTCGATAACGGTACCGGCATCCTCACCGGTCAGCTCCAGGTTCACTCCACCGAGTATCTTCCGGACCGCAGCCTGTACGC
>JBDGUY010000136.1:0-5376 GCA_039585935.1 Gemmatimonadota bacterium | reverse complement strand
ATCTGAGCGCGTACTGCTTCATAGCTGGCGGCGGGTCCACGACGAGCTGGTGAACGGTGCGCCCGTCGACCTGTCGGACCTCGCGGTAGATGGCAACGACCTGCTCGAGCTCGGTCTGCCCAGCGGGCCCCTGGTCGGACTGATGCTCGAAGAACTGTCTGCCCAGGTCATCGAGGACCCGTCCCGGAACGAGCGCGAGACGCTTCTTGCAGAGGCACGGGAGCTCATAGAGCTCGGTGCGCTGGATGGGCTCGATGAGCTCTGAGGAAGTCCCGGTGACAGACTCTCCCGGTCTGTTCGGACCGGATGTCGGACGGAGCGGCAGTGGCTTGCGGCCTCCGGCCGAGGGTGCGCCCCTCGCGGCCCGGATGCGCCCACGGACGCTCGACGAATTCGTCGGGCAGGACAGGCTGGTGGGCCCGGAGGGCCCGCTGCGCGAGCTGATCGAACGCGATCGCGTTCCAAGCCTGATCCTGTGGGGTCCTCCCGGATGTGGGAAGACGACACTCGCGGCGATCATGGCCAGCCGGACGGGGGCCTGGTTCGAACCTTTCAGCGCTGTGACCGAAGGCGTGCCACGGGTTCGCGAATTGATCGCTCAGGCGGCGGAGCGAAAACGGGCAGGGAAGGCAGACACGATTCTGTTCGTCGACGAAATCCACCGCTTCAACCGCGCGCAGCAGGACGCCTTCCTGCCCCATGTGGAGGCCGGGACGATCGTGCTCGTGGGCGCGACGACGGAAAACCCATCCTTCGAAGTCGTCGGTCCGCTGCTCAGCCGGACGCGGGTGTTCGTGCTTGAACCGCTCGATGCCGAGGCCTTGGAATCGCTGCTGATGCGGGCCCTGACGGACTCCGATCGTGGCCTGGGTGACCTGGGTCTGGAGATCGAGCCCGATGCCCTGCGCCTGCTCGCGGTGTCGGCCGATGGAGATGCCCGGCGTGCGCTGAACGCGCTTGAGACGGCGGCGGAGCTGGTCAATGCGGGTGGCCGGATCGGCACCTCGGAGATCGAGCGTGGGTTGCAGCGTCGCTTCCCACGATACGACAAGTCGGGGGAGGAGCACTACAACCTGATCTCGGCGCTTCACAAGGCAGTCCGGGGGTCGGACGCGGACGGAGCCCTCTACTGGCTGGCGCGAATGCTGGAAGGGGGCGAGAACCCGATGTTCGTCGCCCGCCGGCTCGTTCGAATGGCGGTAGAGGATATCGGGCTTGCCGATCCCGGTGCTCTTCGTGTCGCGCTGGCAGCGAGGGATGCCTATCACTTTCTCGGCTCACCCGAGGGCGAGTTGGCGCTCGCCGAGGCCTGCCTGTATCTGGCCGTGGCTCCGAAGTCGAATCGCGTGTACCGGGCGTTCAGTGCCGCGTCCCGGGCGGCACGTGACACGCCCGCCGAGCCGGTACCGTTGCACATTAGGAATGCCCCGACGGGTCTGATGAAGGACCTCGGCTACGGCGCCGGGTATCGGTACGATCATGACTGGGCCGCTGCCGTAGCGCCCCAGAGGTATCTACCGGACTCCCTGGTCGGAGCGAGGTTCTACGAGCCAGGGGATCAGGGGGTCGAGTCCCGGATAGCCTCTCGAATGCAGGAGATCGATGAGGCCCGAGCGCGGGCGAGGCAGGTCCAACCTGGATCCGAGCCCGGTGGCTCGGATGACGGCGAAGCGGGAGTCTGAGCCACGGGCGCCCCGATCGAACTCCGTCCTCCCGTGGAGCGTGCGATTCTGGTTGGCGCGCCGCGAATCGACGAGCCAGAGCGGCTGGTCGACGAGCATCTGGAGGAATTGGCGCGCCTCGTCGACACGGCCGGGGCCGAGGTCTCCGGAACCCTCGTTCAGCGACTCGCGTCGCCACATCCCGCTACCTACATCGGCCGGGGAAAGGCAGACCAGCTCAAGCTTCTGGCTGAACAGCAGTCCGCCACTCTGATCGTATTCGACGAGGACCTGACCCCGGCTCAAGGCGCGGCGTTGGAGAAACGGGTCGGTCTGCGCGTCATGGACCGCACCGAACTCATCCTTGATATCTTTGCACTGCGGGCCCGAACCGCCGAGGCACGCTTCCAGGTCGAGCTGGCGCAACTCGAATACATGCGCCCGAGACTGAAACGCATGTGGACCCACCTGTCGAGGACTCAGGGTGGGATCGGCACGCGCGGTCCGGGTGAGACACAGCTCGAGACGGATCGCCGGATGATTGACCGACGAATCTCCCGACTTCGCAGGGAGCTCGGACACATTTCGCGCGCCCGCGGTACGCGACGAAAGGGACGAAACGAGGAATTCCGGGTCGCACTGGTGGGCTACACGAACGCCGGGAAATCCTCTATCCTCAAGGCCCTGTCGGGAAGCGACCTGTTCGTCGAGGACAGGCTGTTCGCCACGCTGGATTCGGCTACCCGGGGCGTGGACCTCGGTAGCGGGTATCGGTCGCTCATCACCGATACCGTGGGCTTCATTCGCAAGCTCCCGCACGGCCTCGTCGCGTCCTTCCAGGCCACCCTGGAGGAAGTGGCGGAAGCGGATCTGCTCATTCATGTGATCGACGCATCGAGTCCGAGTTGGGACCACCAGGTAGAAGCCGTGGAGGAGGTCCTGCACGAGATCGGAGCGTCCGGACATCCGACCGTGCTCGCATTCAACAAGGTGGACCAGCTGACGCACACCGAGGAAGACGCACTCAGGCTGCGGGCGGCCGATCTCTTCGGCCCTCATGTCCTTACGTCGACTCGCGAGACGGACGGGCTGGCCTCGTTGAAGGGAGCCCTGCGGACGCGTGTCCGCGCGGAGCGCCCGATGGTAGAGCTGTCGATCCCCGTGAGTGACGGCAAGACGCTCGCACAGGCCTACCGGGAATCAGAGGTACTGGACCGCCGCGACTCCGACACGGAGGTCGTCCTTACGGCCCGCGCCACCAGGGCCCAGATCGGGGCCTGGGAACAGCAGCCGGAGATCGGCGTCCAGGTATTGAAGGACAGGTGATTGGACTCGCGAGCGCAGACCTCTGACGGTACACTCTGCCATCCCGGAGATGATACGAATTCGGTGATCCGGAGATTCTCATGAGATTGTTCATCAACATTGATCACGTGGCGACGGTGCGGCAGGCGCGCCGGACCGATGAGCCGGATCCGGTCCGGGCCGCTGTACTCGCCGAACTGGGCGGAGCAGACGGGATTACGGTCCACCTCCGGGAGGACCGGCGACATATCCAGGATCGAGACGTCGATCTGCTGATGCAGACTGTCAGGACCGGGGTCAATCTCGAAGTCGCAGCTGTCGAGGCGATGGTCGACCTTGCGCTCAATTGGCGGCCGCTGGCGGTGACCCTCGTCCCGGAGAAGCGCGACGAGATCACCACCGAAGGTGGCCTGCATCTGGAGGGAGCGGCAGCAGACCGGACGTCGCAGGCAGTAGCGCGTCTGACGGCGGCCGGCATCCGAACATCCCTGTTCGTCGACACCGACCTGGATACGATCCGGGCTTCGGCCGAACTCGGGGCCAACGCCGTGGAACTCCATACCGGGGAGTACGCGAATTCCACAGATCTATCCGGCCGGGATTTGCAGCTCGCACGGTTGCGGGAAGCGGCGCACCTGGCCCGTGAACTCGGGCTGAGTGTGCACGCCGGACATGGGCTGACGTACGAAAACGTGGGGCTCGTGGCCGGCATCGAGATCTGCGAAGAACTCAACATCGGACACTCCATAGTCAGTCGATCCATGTTCGTCGGAATCGAGCGGGCTGTGAGGGAAATGCAGGAGCTGGTGAGACGGGCTCGCAGCTGATGAAACCGGCGAGCGGATGATGCGCGAGCACCGCTGGAAGACCCTGTTCGGGATCGTGATCACGGTCGGACTCCTCGCCTGGGTTCTGCGCGATGTCTCAGCCGCGGAGGTATGGCACGAGTTGCGCGATGCCGATCCGATGTGGCTGGTAGCGGCAGTCGTTCTCGCCACGTTCAGTATGGTTCTCCGGGCGATTCGCTGGCGAATACTGCTCGAACCTGTAGAGCCGAACACCAGTTTCGATTCCCGCTTCGGCGCCGTGTGCATCGGGTTCGCGGTGAATAACCTGCTACCGGCCCGCCTCGGTGAAATCACCCGGGCGTTCGCCATCTCCAAGACCGAGCCGATTCCGCTGTCGGCGTCAGTGGCCTCCCTCGTAGTCGAGCGAATCCTCGATGGAGTCGTGCTTGCCATATTCCTTTTCGCGACGATCTCGGCGCCGGGGTTCCCCCTCGGGGAGGGAACGACGGCGGAACTGATCCGCCGAACCGCCAACGTCGGAGCAATCGCGTTCTCGGTCGGGCTCGGTCTGTTGTGGCTTGCGTCCCGAAATCCGGCCCGGGCAGTCGAGCTGTTCGATCGTACGATCGGGCGTCTGCTTCCAGACCGGCTGTCGGAGAAGGCCAGCAAGGTTGCAGGCGCATTTGTGGCGGGACTCGGGGCGCTGGCTCGACCGGGTGTATTTCTGCGAGCGCTCTTCTGGACCTTCATCGTATGGATCGACCTGTCGCTGTCGATCTGGGCGGGTATCATGGCCTTCGGGATCACCGGCCCGGGCGTCTCGGGCTCGCTGTTCCTGCAGTCGGTGATCGCCTTCGCCGTCGCGGCTCCGTCGAGTCCGGGCTTCTTCGGTGTGTTCGAGGCCGCTGCTCGGTTGGGCCTCAGTCTGTGGAGCGTGACTCCGGCACGTATCGTGAGCTTTGCGACGAGTTATCACATCCTCACGTTCATACCGGTTACCGTGCTCGGCCTCTGGTACCTGCAGCGTATCGGATTGTCGTGGAAAGATGTCGGAGCACGTGAGACGGATATGGAAGAGTCTGAATGAGCGGCTCGCCGAGAACGCTCCGGCGGTTCGCCCCCGCGAAGCTGAACCTGCGGCTACGCGTGCTCCAGCGGGAGGAGACCGGGTATCACGGCGTCGAGACTCTGCTGCTGGCGCTGGAACTGTCGGATCGGATCACCCTCACGCCTGGCGCCCCCGGAATCCGCCTCGATGTTGAAGGTGATCCCGGGGTGCCTGCGGATTCCACCAACCTGTGCTGGCGTGCCGCCGAGTCCCTGTACAGAGCGACAGGTATCGAGCCCGCCATTTCCATCCAGCTCGAAAAGAGGATCCCAAGCGCGGCGGGCCTCGGCGGAGGGAGCTCCGATGCCTCGGCTACGCTGTTGGCACTGAACGAATTATTGGGCCTGCCCGTCGGATTGGAACAACTGACACAGATCGCCGGCGACCTCGGAAGCGACGTGCCATTCGGTCTTGCCGGCAGCCCGTTAGCCCTGGGCTGGGAGCGCGGCCGCCGGTTGATTCCGCTTCGTGCCCCGTCGGCCAGGCCGGTAGCGATTGCGGTACCGCCATTCGG
>JBDGUY010000135.1:0-5383 GCA_039585935.1 Gemmatimonadota bacterium | reverse complement strand
CCTGCTTTCCAGGCGAATCTCGGCACCCGCTCCCCGGGCCGCCGAGGCCAGGGCCTCGCTCAGTCGACCGACACCCCCGCGCGGACGGATGAGCGCCACCGGGTTTCCGGACCCGGACTCGGTCGCTCTGCGAAACAGGTTGAGCGCCGTTCCGGTGGCCATCGGCCCGTGGGCACCTCCCTGCACTGCCACGCCGGCCAGGACACCGCGCAGCGGCTCCGATTCGAACCACTCGTCGAGCAGCTCCAGACAGGACATCGGAAGGACTCGAATCACCTCTTCCGTTTCGCGGCGGCCCAGCTTCCGCAGACCGAGACCGAGTCGCCCGAGAGCGAACAGGTCCGAACGCGACGGGTCGGGAATCCCGGGAGGTTCGATCGCGAACAGCTTCGACAGAAAGCCCGCCACCATGCTGGTGAAGCCCAGGAACTCAGCCCAGCGGTCGGCATCGGAGGTCGAGAAGGCGCGGATCGAGTCGGCCGAGGCAGACGCTGATTCGCCCAGCAGGAGATGCCGGCCATCCGTGAGGGTGACGAAGGCTCCCGGATCGGACCGCACCAGGTCCAGACCGTGCGCACCGAGTCCCAGGTCCCGGAAGATGGCCGGATGCAGCTGGGCTGCCCGGTGTGTCCCGGTGTCGAAGCTGAACCCCGGGAACAGCTCCTCGGTGGATGCCCCGCCCCCGACCCTGTCGCCCTGCTCGAGGACGAGGACACTCTGACCCGCGCGAGCGAGGTAGGCGGCGGTCACCAGTCCGTTGTGTCCCGCACCGATCACGATGGTATCGAACGAGAGGCTCATCGGGCGCCGCCCTTCAGGATCTCGAGGGCCGCCAGCCGCCCCGGTCCACCGCAGATTCCTCCCCCGGGGTGCGCCCCCGATCCACACAGGTAGAAGTCTCGAATCGGGGTGCGATAGTTGGCCCACCGCGGAGCCGGTCTCAGGAAGAACAACTGCTGCAGCGACAGTTCGCCATGGAAGATATTGCCGCCCGTGAGGCCGAATTCGTCCTCCATGTCCTGCGGCGTGACCACCTGCCGGTGGATGATCGCGCTCTTCAGATTGGGCGCATACTCGCTCAACGTATCGATGACCGCGTCGCCGAACGCCTCACGCTTCTCGTCGTTCCAACCGCCGTTCAGCTTGTATGGCGCGTATTGGACGAAACAGGACATCACGTGCTTTCCGGGCGGAGCCATGCCCGGATCGATGAGCGACGGTATGATCACGTCCATGTACGGATGGCGCGAAAACTCGCCGTACTTGGCGTCGTCGTAGGCCCGCTCCAGGTAGTCCTGGCTCGGGCTGATCGAGATCGCGCCCCGCAGGTGGTCCCCATCTCCCGGAAGGCTCGTGAAGTTCGGCAGTTCGCCGAGAGCGAGGTTCACCTTCCCCGATGATCCTACGCTGCGGTAACGTCGAATCGACTGCACGAAGTCCGGGGGCAGGTCGCCTTCATCTACCAGGTGCAGGAATGTCCGGCGCGGGTCGAGGCCGGAAACTACCGTTGGTGCCCTGACCTCTTCGCCACCTTCGAGCGCCACGCCCACGGCGCGACCGCCGCGGACGATCACCTGCTCGACCGCGGTGTCGTTGCGGATCGTCACCCCGAGCTCCCGGGCTGCCGAGGCGATCGAATCGGCCACCGCCCCGGTCCCTCCGCGCGCAAACCCCCAGGCCCGAAACGCCCCGTCGATCTCTCCCATGTAATGGTGAAGCTGCACGTAGGCCGTTCCGGGCGAGCGCGGACCTAGAAAGGTGCCGATGATACCGCTCGCGGACATCGTTGCCTTGAGGGGGTCCGTTTCGAACCACTCATCCAGAAAATCGGCGGAGCTCATGGTCATGAGCTTGTACAACATGAAAAAGTCGGCTTCACCCAGGTCGCGGAAGTGTTTTCCGAGGCTCAGCAGCCCACGAAGATCCTTCCGGCTGAGCGAGGTGGGATCCGGCGGGACCATGGACAGGATCGGCTTCACGGCCAGCGCCATCCGGTACATCAGCTGGCCGAAGCGGTCGTACGCGTCCGCATCGAGTGGGGAGTGCCGGTAGATCTCGCGTCGGGTCTGATCGTGATCCGCCCACCGGGTCAGCTGGTCGCCGTTTGGAAGCGGGGTGAAGGTGCTCTCCAAGGGGAGAATCTCGAGGCCGTGCCGGGGCAGCTCCAGTTCCCGAATGATCTCGGGACGCAGCAGACTGACCACGTACGAGAGCACCGAAAACTTGAAACCGGGGAAGATTTCCTCGGTCACGGTCGAGCCGCCCACAAGGTGTCGCCGCTCCAGGACGAGCACGTTCCGACCGGCCCGAGCCAGGTATGCGGCGGTGGTGAGCCCGTTGTGGCCCCCGCCGATCACGATGGCGTCATACGCAGCTTCTCGGCCCACTCTAACCCCTCTTTCGCGGCGGATCGAAAAACGGCGTTTCGACGACGATGGCGGCGGCCCGCAGGCGCTGGTGCTCGACGGTCACCTCCATCTCCAGGCTCGTTCCGAGGACGCCGGCGGTCCCCTGGAGATGGGCCAGCGCGATGTACTTCTTGAGCAGCGGAGACCAGCACCCGCTGGTCGCATAGCCGACCTGGCCACGGCCGCCGTAGACGGGTACGCTCGTGCGCCAGGCCGAGGATGGCACCATCGGCGGCAGGCCCGCACTGCCGTAGGCCTGCTCCAGGGACACCCAGTCGATCTCGAGTCCCCGCAGCCGCCATTCCGGACCGTTCTCGGCCTGCCGGGCCAGGGCGTCCCGGCCAACGAAGTGCTCCTTGTCGAGATCGACGGTCCACGCCAGGCCCAGCTCGAGCGGCGTGGACTTCTGGCTCTCCAGAAGAGCCTGGTGCGTGGGCACGTAGTCCACGGTGACGAGGACCAGCCCAGCCTCGATCCGCGCCATGTCCAGGGCCATGAGCCCGGTCGGAACGATTCCGTACGACCGTCCGGATTCCATCAGGGCGTCCCACAGTGGAATGGCCTGGGCGGCATCCACCCAGATCTCGTATCCCAGGTCGCCCGTGTAGCCCGTCCGGGACACGGAGACCGGAATGCCAGCCAGGTCCACGTCCATGACGCCGAAGAAACGAAGGCCGTCCATGTCGGCGGACGTGAGCGCCTGCAGAATCTTACGGGCATTCGGGCCCTGGAGCGCCAGGGCCGCAGTCCTCTCCGACACGTCCTCGAACGACACGTCCATGCCAGCAGCATTGTCGCGGAACCAGAGGAGGCTGGGGTCGGCGGACGTGAGGCGAAACACGTCTTCGTCCAGGCGAGCCACCGTTCCGTCGTCGATCACCTTTCCGTCGCCGTCGCACCACGGCGTGTACATCACCCGGCCGACGCGGCACTTCCGAATGTTGCGGGTGACGAGACGATCCAGGAATCGAACCGCATCCGGCCCCCGGATCAGATACTTGTACAGGGGAGAGACGTCGATCAGCCCCGCGGCGTTGCGGATCGCCCAGTATTCCCTGTCGTGATACAGGTCATACGAACCCGCAGCTAGGAAGCCTCCCCAGGGCCGCCAGTTGCTGGCCCTGCACAGGGCTGAGGTTCGCTCGTGAAGTGGCGTGCCGGGCATCCTGTACGCAGGAGTGATGGCTCCCCCTTCGCTGATTTTCGCCGGCTCGTTGGAGGATCGGACGATCCTCGATTTCTAGTCATACCGAGGTACGGCCGCCCGGGCAATACGTCTGGTCAGACGGTCCCGGGACCGCCCCGAACGAGGTGTGGTCGGCAGCGATGTCAGACCTCAGACCAGGAGCTTCTCGAGGGCCTCCGCTTCGAGCCCGCCGATCCCGAGCTTCTCGGGTGTGCGGGGTCCTTCAGCCCGGTAGTCCCGTTTCATCAGACGAGACGTGAGGGCAATCACCGAGTCCATGATCGGAGTCTGGACGCCTACCTGCCGACCGAGCGCGGAGAGGAACACCAGCCCGTAACCCACGTCTTCGTTGAGATATCGATGATCCAGGCTCGCCTGTGCCTTGATCCCCCGGAAGCCGGGCGCCGTGCGGTATCCATCCTCGTACGAGGTGTCATTCATGTAGCCCTGGCGGATGCCGAGCTCTGGATCGGGCACGACCTCGATGCCGAGGGCCTCGCCGATCGCGATCCGCTCCTCGTCCACGGCCTCGATGAGGCGGCCGACTGCTGGTGTGACTCCGTGCTCGTAGAACAGGAAATCGTCTCCCGTTCGCTCGATCTGGGCCGAGTTGAGTAGCGTCACCACGGGGTGGATCACCGGGTTGGCGTTCTGAAGCGTGGTCTGAAGGACGTTCCGGGCAGGCTCGAGGCCCGGATACACCTCGCGGAGGATCTCCAGCGTCTGCTGCGTATGTCGGCCCGGTAGAGTCGCCAGGAAGTATCCGCCCGTCAGCTTCAGAAAGACCTTGATGTGGCCCGGTTCCGTGAGACGCACGGCATATGGAAGGGTCGAGGTCTCGGAAACCCGGATGTCGTCCGAGGCCACGTCGAGGCCCGCCTCGTCCTTGAATGCGAGGGCCCCGCCAGTCGATCCCGGACACACGATGACCTCCTGCCCACTCTCCAGGTACGGGGCGCAGGCGGCCGCCATGGGCCGCGTGGCGAACGCCGGACCCACCAGAAACACGATATCGGCGCCCTTCATCGCGGTCTCGATATCATGCCCGGCCCAAGCGACGGGCACCTTGCCCTCCAGTTCTCCCTCGGCCTCGATCCCGCCGGTCTCGGCGATGTGGCGCACGTTGACCGGGAAGCGGTCGATGTCGAAAAGAAATACCTCATGCCCGTGCGCCGACCAGTCAAAAGCCACGGCCGTGCCACCGGCGCCGGAACCGAGAACCGCAATCTTCATCGTGCCTGCCCTTCTGAGTTGAAACGAGCTAGCGCACCGGACCCAGGTACTCGTCCAGCCAGCCCAGCACCTCGCCCACGACCTGGTCCCTCGCGTACGACAGGACTCCGTGGTTGGCGTCGATAATCACCAGTTTCCGCTGGTCCTCGGGGGTCCCGAGGTTGTCGAAGAACGGTCGCCCCGATGTTTCGAGCGGATAGAACGAATCCCACCGGGCATTGATCATCACGGTCGGCTGCGTGATGCGCGGCAGGAAGTGGAACGGGTCGGCCATCGGCTGCGTGTCCTGCATCAGCAGACCACCGACGATGATCACCACGGCCCGGAGTCGCTCGTCCAGGGCGACCATCATCGGCGCGACGGCACCGCCCCAGCTGACGCCGAGATACGCAAGACGATCCGTGTCGATATCATCTCTCGTCTCCAGATAGTCGATCGAGCGCCGAAAGTCCTTCGTCCACGCGATCACGTGGTCCCGCCAGTGGTTACTCTCGTCCTGGATGTCCGAGCGGAGCTCCGTGCCGCGCTCAAACGTACCCTTGTACACGGGAAAGAC
>JBDGUY010000134.1:0-5415 GCA_039585935.1 Gemmatimonadota bacterium | reverse complement strand
GTCCCGCTGTCCCGGGCGGGGGCGCAGCCGGGGGACGAAGTCTGGGTCACGGGCCGGTTGGGTGGCGCAGCGGCCGCCTCTGCCTCGTGGACTTCGGGACTGGAGCCCGATGTTCGGGCGCGTCGCGCATTCGCCCGGCCGGTGCCTCGGCTGGCCGAGATCGCCTGGCTCAGGCTGAGGTCGGCCGTCCATTCCGCCGTTGATCTGTCGGATGGACTGGCGGGAGACGCAGCTCACATCGCCGCTGCGTCCGATGTACGGTTAGTGCTCGAGCGGGACGCGATTCCGCTTCACCCGGTGCTCGATGAGTTCGCGGATCGGACCGTCGCCACCCGGATCGCTGCGACCGGCGGTGAAGACTACGAACTGCTGCTGACGGCCGAGCCGGGCCGGCTGGAGCCGCTCAGAACGGGGTTCGAGACGACTTTCGACATCCCGCTGACAAGGATCGGGCGGGTCGAGCCGGGCCACGGAGTGGTCTGGATCGATGACTCTGGTTCCGACGCACCGATGCTGTCCGGCGGATTCGACCATTTCTCGGACTGATGGTGCGGGCGACGTGATCCGGGCGGCCTGGTTTTCGATCGTAACGGTAGCGGCGACTGCCTACTACTCGACCCTCGCGATCGTGGCCGGGCTGCGTGGTGCGCCGCACGAGTTCTACGACGGGGTCCACCGGGGGTGGGCAAGGGTTCTGCTGCGCGCCGCCGGAGTTGCCGTAAGGGCCGAAGGTCTCGAAAACATCGAAGCCGGCGAGGCCGCGATTCTCGTGTCTAACCACCAGTCCAACTTCGATATCTTTTCGCTCTTCCTGGCCCTTCCGGTGTCGATTCGCTTCGTGGCGAAGAGCGAGCTGGCTCGGATCCCCGTGCTGGCCCAGGCGATGCGGGCCGCGGGGCACGTGTTCATCGATCGAACCGACCGGCGCGGCTCGGCAGGAGCGATGCGGCTCGCGGGAGATCGGCTGCGCGAGGAGAGGCTCTGCCTCGGCCTGTTCCCCGAAGGGACTCGCTCAAGGAACGGCGAGCTGGGCCGATTCAAGAAGGGCAGTTTCGCACTGGCCATCGAGACACAGCTGCCGATCGTCCCGATCGCCGTAGACGGCGGATGGCAGCTGGCCGGGCGGGGACGGATTCGGCCGGGAGAGGTCAGAATTCGGGTGGGGAATCAGATTCCCACAGAGGGGAAGACTGCAGAAGACAGGGACGCGGTTCTCGCGGAGGTTCGAGCGGCGGTGCAGGGGCTGCTGACATCGCTACGCGTTGAGTCGGAGGACTCGATTCAGACCTGATCGGGGCCCGGAGTTTCGGGGCCCCGACGTCGGCTGGTCTTCTTACTGGTTGTCGGGCGTGAAGAAGATCGGGATTCCGCCCTCCGTGGGTGCGATGACCATGTTGTTCTGGCCGTTCGCGACCTCTCCCAGCACTTCCAGGTACCGCCAGTAGAGATAGCGCTGTCCGGATACGCCGGTCAGGCTCGTCGCGATGATGTCCTGCGCGTCACGGATTCCTTCGGCTTCCGCCCGTTTCTGGTTCGCCTGCTCGGCTACGACCTGGGTCTGGTACCCCTCGGCCTGAACCTGCTGCTCGCGGGCGAGCTTCGCCTCGATCGCCTCGCGCAGCGTGGCGGGCGGGACAATCTCACGCACGAAAAAGTCCGTGATGTAGATGCCGCGCGGCTCGAGCCTCTCGGCCATCAGCTCTTCGATCCGCATTCCGATCGTCGCCCGGTCTTGGGACAGGACGGCGGCTGCCGCGATCTCGGCGACGGCGTCGCGCACTGCCGACCGGTAGGTGTTGTATACGAAGTTGTGAATCGCCGCCGGCTCACCGATCTGCAGATACAGGCTCACGGCCGAGTCCGGTTCGATCCGGTAGCGGAACGCCGCGTCGACCTCGATCTGCAGCTGGTCCGCCGTCAGGGCGGTCAGCCGTTCGGCGCCCCCCTCCCGCGGATACTGAACCTCCCGGGTCGAGTAGTTCGTCCACGACCGGAGGATCGAGTGATACAACCCCTGCCGATAAGGATTCTCGCCGACGGCTCCCGTAACCGGATTTCGCTTCACCGCCACCTCATACTCGTTCACCCGATTGAATCCGAAAAACAGGACCGCAACGAGCGCGATTCCAGCGAGGACGAAACCGGCCGCACTGGCTTTCTGCATCATATCCTTGAGCATCTTCATTACCCCGGAGTTCGAGTCAGGTTGAAGCGAATCAGGCGCCCGTGTGTCGATCTGCACGAGGCATCTTGTCTGACTCCTTCCAATAACACAATTTGCGTCGATCGTGCTCGGGGCGACAGCCTGCGATTCGATGCGATCCAATGGGAGCGAGCTTCATGTCCGGCATACAGACGGTTCACGCACGAGAGATCCTGGACTCACGGGGCAACCCGACGGTCGAGGTCGCTGTGAGGCTGGCCAGTGGCGTGGGCGGTCGGGCGGCGGTTCCCAGCGGGGCCTCTACGGGTGCGCACGAGGCCGTCGAACTGCGCGACGGCGACCCGAATCGGTATGGTGGCAAGGGTGTCCTGCAGGCGGTGAAGAACGTCAATGGGGAAATCGCCGGGGCCCTGCGCGGCACCGAAGCAGACGACCAGGAGGCCGTGGATCGCCGCCTGATCGACCTCGATGGGACGCCGAACAAGGCTCGTCTCGGGGCGAATGCGATTCTCGGTGTGTCCATGGCGGTGGCGCGTGCCGTGGCCGCTGAACGCGAGGTCCCTCTGTTCATGCAGCTCGGTACGCAGGACAGTTCGGTGTTGCCGGTGCCGCTGATGAACATCCTCAACGGTGGCGCGCACGCGGACAACAGCGTCGATATCCAGGAATTCATGGTCGTGCCGGTAGGTGCGACGAGTTTCGCCGAGGGCCTTCGGGCAGGGGCGGAGGTCTTCCACGCACTGAAGACGCGTTTGAGCGCCGAGGGCTACAGCACGTCGGTTGGCGACGAGGGCGGCGTGGCTCCTAACCTGGGATCGAATCGCGAGGCGGTGGACGTGATCCTCGCTGCGATCGAGGCCGCGGGCTATCGCCCGGGTGAAGACGTGGCCCTCGCCCTGGATTGCGCCGCGACCGAATTGTACGACCGGGAGACCGGCGAGTACGACTTCGCCGGTTCCGGCGAGGGACGGAAATCATCTGCCGAGTTGGTCGAAATGTACGCGGACTGGATCGATGCGTATCCGATCGTTTCGATTGAGGACGGGCTCGACGAGGATGATTGGGATGGCTGGCGGCTGCTCACGGAACGCATGGGCGACCGTGTTCAGCTGGTCGGTGATGACCTGTTCGTCACGAATGTCGAACGACTGCGCAGGGGGATCGAGGGCGGCATCGCGAATTCCATCCTCATCAAGTTGAACCAGATCGGCACGGTGACGGAGACTCTGCAGGCGATCCGAATGGCCTCCGAGGCCGGGTATACGAGCGTGATCTCCCACCGTAGCGGCGAGACCGAGGATACTTTCATCGCGGATCTCGCGGTCGCCACGGTAGCGGGCCAGATCAAGACCGGTTCGGCATGCCGGTCGGAACGCGTCGCCAAATACAACCGCCTTCTGCGGATCGAGGAACGTCTTGGAGATACTGCGGCCTATCCGGGACGGAGCGCCTATGTCTGAACGCGTGAATCGGATCGGGTTTCGGGGACTGGTCGTGGCCCTGTGGTTGGGGACGGCCTACTACCTGGTGTTCGGCGGGGTGTATAGCGTGTTCGACATGCAGGAACTGGGAACGCAGCGACAAGCGGCCAATGCGAGGATCGACAGTCTGATCGCCCGGACGGACTCGCTGATTCATCGCGGAGACAGTCTCGCCACCATGCCGGCGGCGATCGAGCGGGTGGCCCGGGAGGAATTCGGGCTGATCCGCGACGGGGAACTACTCGTACGCTTCCGGTCCCCGGCAAAGGACAGCGAGGCGCTTGACGACTGAACGGGCCGCTTCTACAATGGCCAGCCCTCAGAAGCAGGAACGCCCGGCAGGGTAGCTCAGTTGGTCAGAGCGGGGGACTCATAAGCCCTAGGTCGCGGGTTCGAATCCCGCCCCTGCCATTCCCCACCATACCGATTACGGGATTCGAGTCCACACCCTGAAGGTCGCGGGTGCCTCGCACGCGGGTGCGTGCTCGGGGTCTCGCTGGCGCTCGACCGCGAATCCCGCCCCGGGAACCTAAAGACCCCGAATCGGTTTCTATTCCGGACCTGAAAGAGGAGGAAGGGATGGTGTGGATCCGAAGGATCCAGGAGCCGAAGGACGATGAGATCACGCCATACGGTACGTGGCTGAACCGTAGGCATTTCATCGGGCGATCGGCAAAGGCTGCCGTAGCGAGTGCACTCGTTCCCGGTCTGCTGTCGGCCTGCGACACGGAGGAGGGAAGTGCCGCGACTCGGTCCTCGGGCCCTCAGGAGGCCGCCGACGGTCCATCGCAGGACCGGGACTGGGATTCGGTCCGGTCAGAGCTCGACGAGCCGTTGAATTCCTGGGACGACGTCACGACATACAACAATTTCTACGAGTTCGGGGTCGGGAAAGACGATCCGGCGCGCAACGCCCACTCGCTCAGGCCCAGACCCTGGTCGGTGTCGATAGAGGGCGAGGTGGGGAAGCCGGGTGTCTATGACCTGGAGGACTTCCTCAGACCTCACCTCATCGAGGACCGGGTGTATCGGCTGCGCTGCGTCGAGGCCTGGTCGATGGTGATTCCGTGGCGCGG
The DNA here is from genome assembly GCA_039585935.1 of Gemmatimonadota bacterium. GTDB lineage: Bacteria > Gemmatimonadota > Gemmatimonadetes > Palauibacterales > Palauibacteraceae > Carthagonibacter. The sequence goes on along the minus strand of JBDGUY010000134.1, from coordinate 694 downwards.
CGTTCCCCTGGGCGATGTCATTCGCCGGGTCGAGCCGACTTCGAAGGCTCGATTCGTGGAGATGACGACGCTTCTGGACGAGGAACAGATGCCTGGTCAGCGCCGCCGGGTGCTCGACTGGCCCTATGTGGAGGCGCTCAGGCTCGACGAGGCATTACATCCGCTGGCACTGCTGGCCACCGGAGTGTACGGTCGAGATCTTCCGAATCAGAACGGTGCGCCCCTGCGCCTGGTCATGCCGTGGAAGTACGGATTCAAGAGCGTCAAGTCGATTGTCCGGATTCGACTTCTGGAGAGCATGCCTCCGACGACCTGGGCGGTGTCTGCCCCGCAGGAGTACGGGTTCTACGCCAACGTGAACCCGAACGTCGACCACCCGCGATGGACCCAGGCACAGGAGCGCCGGCTCGGGGAATTCCGCCGCCGTCCGACACTGATGTTCAACGGGTACGAGGACGAAGTGAGCTCGCTGTACTCGGGCATGGACCTGCGGCAGAATTTCTGATCATGCGCGACCGAAAGTGGGCCGTCAGGGTCTCCATCTGGGTCCTGGCGCTGATGCCGGCCGGGTTGATCGTCCTGGACTTCGTGCGTGGGCAACTCGGTGCGAATCCGATCGAGGAGGTGCTGCACCGGCTTGGCTGGTGGGCGCTGGTGATTCTACTGATCACCCTGGCGCTCACCCCGTTTCGAC
>JBDGUY010000133.1:0-5472 GCA_039585935.1 Gemmatimonadota bacterium | reverse complement strand
TTCTCCAGGTATTGACCCAGGCCTGGATTCATGGGTGTGTCCGTAGTCAACAGGTGGTAGTCGGCACCCATCTTCCGACACTCGCGGCGCCATTCGGAAACGGCCCTGTCGACCGCCTCAGCGTACTCGCCACGCAAGGCTGCGGAACTCGTCCGCAATTCATCCCCGGATTCCGGATCGAAGAAGATGGCGTCGCCGGATGCCGGCAGCTCGCGCTCGCCCGGATCCATGATGTGGAATACCAGGACTTCGTGGCCCCGATGACGCAGAAAGTGCAGCGCCCGACGAGTGCCTGTCGGGTCTACCAGCAGATCCGACATCAGCACGATCAACCCCCGCCTTCGCAGGCGGATAGCCACGTCCTTCATCGCCGATCCGGCTTCGCTCTGCCCGCGCCCTTCGAGCGTGACGAGTTCACGAAGCAGCGTGGCGAGGTGCCGCCGGGAAGCACGAGGTGACACGTGAGCTCTGATTCGATCATCGAAAGCCACCAGACCGGCCGCATCTCCCTGACGCAAGAGGAGGTTTGACAGTCAAGCGGCCAGGAGACGGGCGTATTCGAGCTTCGACACCAGACGGGTAGAATCTGAGGACCAGCTCATCGACTGACTCGAATCGATCACCAGGTACGCCCTGAGATTCGTCTCTTCCTCGAACTGTTTGAGATACCATCGGTCCGACCTGGCATACATCCGCCAGTCCAGAAATCGGATGTCGTCTCCCGCGTAGTAGGGTCGATTCTCGGCAAATTCTACGGAGAAGCCCCGGTGCGGGGATCGGTGGAGTCCGATCAGGAAGCCTTCCACGACGCCCCGAGCCACGAGCTCGAGACGTCCGAGATCGGACAGTGCGCGCGGTGCCGCCAGGTCCGGTCGATTCCCGGACCCAACGCCGATCACCGGGTCGGTCGCAGCCAAATCAGGGCTCCCGGTGTTGTATGATTCAGTGCCGTCATCGAGGCCTATGCGTCCCGAGCGACTTACGGGCGAGTATCGGTCTACCGGCGGGCAACACCCGCGGCGCTCCGGAGTACACACCCGGATCGCTCGCGTGTTCCGGGTCTGCGGCCCGGATGGAATACGCTGCGACCAACGAGATAAGGAGACTCAGGGATGATCACGAAGGGCTTGAAGTTGTGGGGTCGGGCAATGACGCTCCTGCTGGTATCGGCGCCGGCGGTTTCCGCCCAGATGGCCGCGCCGCCACCGCCGGAAGTCATGAGAGCAGCGGCGACGATCAGTATCGCGGATATGAAGCAGCACATGGCGGTGATCGCCGACGATTCCATGCGTGGCCGGGATACTCCAAGCCCGGAGTTGATGGAAACCGCTCAATACGTCGCAGATCGCTTCGCCGAATTCGGCCTCGCGCCTGGCAATGGGGACTCCTATCTCCAGCTGTACCCGCTGTCTTCGATCAAAGCGGCGCCGGCTTCAGATCACCGGCTGGTCCTCGACGGACCGGACGGCAGATTTGAGCTGGCGTATGGGGAAGAGTTCTTCATGCTCCACGACGCCAGGCTGGCCGAAGGTGAGGGCGCACTCGAATTCGTGACCATGGATTCCGACTTCGGTGACGTGGACGGTCGGGTCGTCACGGTGCTGCTCACCGCGGCGAACATCAGGTCCGTGCTGGGAGGCGGCCTCAAGGAGAAGCTGGACGACCAGGATCCCGCAGGCATCCTGGTTGTCCTCGATATTCCGGAGAACTTCTTCTCCCAGTTGAAGGGATACTTGAGCGGAGACCAGACTCGCGTAGGGGAGGTGGACGATGAGGCTTCTCCTGCAGCGTTCGTTGCAATCTCCTCGCTTCCAGCGGAACTCGCCGCCTCCCTGCAGAATGGCACGGGGGCTGACGGTTGGTCGGCGACCATGCGATCCGAGGCCCGGGTGGATGTCGTCGAGGCACCGAATACAATCGGCTGGATCGAGGGGACGGATCCGCAGCTCAAGGACGAGTTCATCGTCTTCATGGCGCACATGGATCACGTGGGAGTCGGAAGTCCGGTCGACGGGGACTCGATCTACAACGGCGCTGACGACGACGGGTCGGGTACGGTGACGATCATGGAACTCGCCCAGGCCTTCGCTTCGCTGCCGGAGCCCACGCGACGGTCGCTGGTGTTCCTGACGGTGAGCGGCGAGGAGAAGGGACTTCTGGGATCAGGCTGGTATGCGGAGCACCCGACGTTTCCGATGGACCAGACCGTCGCGAGCCTGAACCTCGACATGATCGGCAGGAACTGGCCTGACACGATCGTCGCGATCGGCAAGGAAGAGTCTTCGCTCGGTCCTCTCGTCGAAAAGATCGCCGCCGACCATCCGGAATTGGATATGGCGGTGATCGACGACATCTGGCCGGAAGAGGGTTTCTACTCACGATCTGACCACTACAACTTCGCACGGCGCGGCGTTCCGATCCTGTTCTTCTTCAATGGTACGCACGAGGACTATCATCGTCCGTCCGATGAGGCTGACAAGATCGGCTATGACAAGATGTCGCGGATCGGGAGACTGTTGTTCTATCTCGGATACGAGGTGGCGACCGAGGATGATCCTCCGCGCTGGGACGCCGAGGCGTACGACCGTGTGGTGGAGAAGACGTCCGATTGAATGAGTCTGCCCGGGGGTCTAGATTGACATTCTGATTTCACCTTGGGCCTCCGGATGGAGCTGAGACAATGACTGACAGAAGAGACGAGACGCCGTACGTGATTGTGGAGAAGCGAGGATCGAGTCTCGGGGCTTTCCTCGGCGGCGCGATTGCCGGGGCGCTGGTCGCACTTCTATACACGCCACGCACGGGTGAAGAGACGAAGCAGGAAATCCGGGACGGTTTGCTTCGTCTTCGCGAAGATGCGGACAGCCGGTTCGGTCAACTTCGGTCCGAAGTCGAAGAGCGTTACGACCGCGTTCGGGAAGAAGTAGGAGAACGGATCGAACTCGCTCGCGGCGACGTCAAGCACCGCAAGTTCCAGGCGGAAGAAGCTGTAAAGGCCGGACGCGATGCGGCCAGGAAGGCTCGGGAGGACCTCGAGAAGCGGGTCGCCGAGTCGAAGGACACGTATCGCAAGAGCATCGATGAACTGGCGGACACCGCCGAAGTCGATGTCGAAGAGGTGAAGAAGGCTGCCAGGAATGTGAAGGAAGCAGTCAAAGAGGCGCTCGAGGACTGACCTCTGCCGGAGACAGTGAAGCCGAACGGGGACGGTCCGAGGCGGGTACCCGGATTCGGCGGAGGGTTCCGGGGCGGCCTGGAATTCGTGCGGGAAGTTTACGACCAGGCCGCTTCCGACGACATCTTTTTTCTCGCGTCCGGGCTGACCTTCAGTATCATGCTCGCCGCAATTCCGTTTCTGGCCCTGTTGCTTGCGGTCGCCGGGGCAATCCTGGCGCCACAGATGGACGCTCCACGCACGGTCGTGCTCGACTGGGTCGGTTCCCTGCTTCCGGTGTCGGAGGAGGTTGAGCAGGACATCCTGGCTCAACTCGTAGATGTCGTCGAAATTTCCAAGTCTCTCGGATTCATCAGCGCCGTCCTGTTCGTGTGGTTCTCCACGCGCCTGTTCGGCGCTCTGCGCACGGTCCTCGATTCCGTATTCGATCTGCGAGAGGGTCCGGGAATCTTGAGGTCGAAGATCCTGGACGTGAAGCTCGTGGTGATCGCGACTTTCCTGCTCACGGCCAACGTGGCGATCACCACGACATTCCTCACTCTGAGTCGCGAGTGGATCGAGCGACTGCCCGTGGCGACTGGTCCTCCGGTGCAGGTCCTTGGATACGCCACGGCGTTTGCCGCGATATTCCTGATGTACCTGCTGATCTACAGGTTCGTGCCGGCCACGAACCTGAAATGGAGAACGGCGGCGATCGCTGCTCTGGTGGCCTCGATCGGATTCGAACTCCTGAAGGCCGCTCTCGGCTGGTATCTTTCAGATGTCGCTGATTTTTCGCGATTCTTCTTCGCGTTCGCAACGCTCGTCGTTCTCGTCGTCTCGTTCTACTACGTGGCGATTGCCTTTGTTCTGGGCGGTGAAGTGGCGAAGGTCTACGCATTTCGCCGGGCCATGCGACGGCAGCGTGAAGCTTTCGATTCTGCCTGATTGGTTTCCCATCCAGTGGCGGGTCATTCCACTCCCTTCTAACTTGTCTGCGTCTCGTCCGTCCGCCGTGTGGCTTCAGGAGAATTGGTGGCAGAGAAGGCCGGGGGAAAAGCGCCGACAATCCGGAATCGGAAGGCCCGCCACGAGTTCGAGATTCTCGAAGAACTCGAAGCGGGCCTCGTGCTGGCTGGGGCCGAAGTCAAGTCCCTCCGGGATGGGCGTGCGAACTTCACGGACGCATTCGCGCGAGTGGAGAATGGAGAATTGTGGTTACACAATCTCCACATCAGTCCGTGGGAACACGCCACCATTGATGTTCCCGATCCCGTGCGTCCGCGCAAACTCCTGGTTCACCGTCGTGAGCTCCGCCGACTCGCCGCCAAGACGGCCGAGCGGGGGCTCACGATCGTCCCGCTCGACATTCACTTCACGCGGGGGCGCGCTAAAGTCACGATCGGCCTGGCGCGCGGAAAGAAGCTGCACGACAAACGCGATTCCCTGAAACGGGATGACATGCGGCGGGAGGTCGAGCGTGCCCTTCGAACGAGAGACTGATGCCGTGAAAATAGCGGCAGGCCAGCTCAGATCGAGGTTGCCGGGAGCCGGCTGGCTCACCCTGGCAGTGTGTGCAGTATGGCCGACCGGTCTGCATGCCCAGGCAGCGGCGGCCCCCGACGAGACCATCTTGCTCGCCGGCAGGGAGTATTCCGTCGCTGTGGATCGAGGACGCGGCTATCCGGCTTTTCGCTGGACCGGTGCGCCGGAGGACATTTTCCACCGGGCGGCCCTCGCGGGCGGACGGGGAACGGCTGCGACATCGTGGGGTGCCGGGATCGAAGTCAGGGCCGGAGCCCCCTTCGCGCGAGTCGGAGAAGCTGCCCTGCCGATGCTCAACCCGCCGTATGTCTCGAATGGAGAGCTCTGGGTTCCGCTCGAGCTTCTCACCAGGACCGCGGCTGCCCGACCGGTCGATTCTGCACCACGGACGGAGGCGGCCAGTTCTCTCGCGGCGCCTCCCGCTCAGCCGCGTCACCGCAACGGGCCGTGGAAGGTCACCATCGATCCCGGACACGGAGGGCACGATCCAGGCACCGTGAATCCGCGCACCGGGGCTCGAGAGAAGGACATCGTTCTCGCGGTGAGTAAGTATCTGCGCGATGAGTTGCGCGATCGACCGGCGATCGCCGTGGAGCTGACGCGAGATGAGGACCGCTTCATCAAGCTTGAGGAGCGGCCGCGGCAGGCGCTTAGCAGTGGAGCCGACCTGTTCCTGTCTATCCACGTGAATGCGGAGCCGGGCGGCGGCACGACGGCGCGGGGCTTCGAGACATACTATCTTGGCCCGAAACGGGACGACGAATCGGCGCGCG
>JBDGUY010000132.1:0-5510 GCA_039585935.1 Gemmatimonadota bacterium | reverse complement strand
TCGCGAATCCTCACCACGCTGCGCGATGGAGAGTTGCCCCGCACCGGTAGCAACGAGATCCTGATCGGCTCGGAAATGGCGCGCCAGGTGGACGCGGGCCCGGGAGATACCGTGGTGCTGGTCGCTCCCGCCGGCGACGGCTCGCTGGGAAACGATCTGTTCGTGGTGTCCGGAGTGTTCGAGACCACGCTCACGGACCTCGACCTGGCGTGGGCCATCGCTCCGATCGATGCCCTCCAGACGCTGCTGGCACTCCCCACCGGCCGAATTCACGAAGTCGCGGTACGGGTCGAGGATCCCTGGGCGGCTCCGTACGCCGCCGAGTCCGTCAATGCCGCGCTGTTGGAGACGCTCGGCGCGGACCTCGATGCGGAGGCCCGCGCCTGGACGGAGTTCCGACCGGAAATGGTCGACTATGCCCGTCTCACAGAGAGCATGCAGTGGGTACTCCTGGTCGTCATCTTCGGGATGGCGATCTTCGGAGTCGCGAATACGCTGCTCATGTCGAGCTTCGAACGGCGCAAGGAGTTCGCCCTGCTGCTCGCTCTGGGAGCCCGGCCGCGCATGATTGCGGGTTCCGTCCTGGCCGAGGCCGTTTCGCTCGCGACCCTCAGCCTGCTGGCCGGAGTCGCGATTGCCGTGCCGGTCCTCGTTTGGTGGCACCGCGCTCCACCGGACGTGAGCTGGCTGTACGGTGGATTCACGATGTCCGGTGGCCTGATGCGGCCGATCCTGCGAGTAGAGTATCCCTGGTCGATGCTGGGGCTCACCGGCCTCTCCCTGTTCTTTACGGCCACGGTGGCCGCGGTTCTCCCCGCGATTCGCAGTTCCCGCATTCCTCCTGCTGACACGTTGTCCGGGAGATAGGCGATGAGCTCGAATCTCCGCCTCCGCCTGCGCCTCGCGGTGCGCAACCTGATCCGCCAGCGGCGACGGACGCTCCTGAGCGGCGCCGCAATGGTCGTGGGCATGGCGCTCCTCGTGTTCTCCAGGGCGCTTGCCGAGGGAGGCCATGAGGACTGGATCGACGCCGGCGTCAGGCTCGGCAGCGGCCACGTGTCGGTTCAGGCTCCGGAGTATCGCCGCCAGCGTACGCTCGAGCACCGCATGTCGAGCGACGACCGCCGGGTGGTCGAAGCCGCCCTCGCCGAACCGGGTGTGGCACGCCGATTGGTCGCCGAGGCCCCGCGGCTGGCCGTGCAGGGACTCGCCAGCTCGGCGTCGTCCGCCCTTCCTGTCGGCGTGGCGGGCGTCGACCCGACTGCCGAGCAGGGGTTCTCTTTGCTTCCCGAGCGACTCGAGGCGGGACGATACCTGGAACCGGACGATCGACTGCATGCCTACGTCGGGGCGCGCCTGGCAGACCGACTCGACCTGCAGCCCGGTGATCGGTTCGTCCTCACCGCGCAGGATGCGTCGGGCGAAATCGTGGGCCAGATGGCACGAGTAGTGGGGACGTTCCGCACGGGAATTCCAGAGGCCGATGAGGCGCTGGTCCAGATTCCGCTTCACACGGCCCAGGAGTGGCTTGGAGTCCCCGGGGACGTCACATCGATCGACCTGTTGCTCGAGTCCAGTCGGGCTGTCCGTCCGGTGGTCGCGTCTCTGGCGACCGCGCTCGAAGCGGGCTCGAACCCTGTCATTCCGCTCGACTGGCGCGAGGCACAGCCGGAGCTCGACGCCGCCGTTCGCATGGATGATTGGGCCGACTATGTCTTCCATACGATCCTGTTTGGGATCGCCGCACTGGCGATCATCAACACGATCCTGATGTCGGTAATGCAGCGGACTCGCGAATTCGGCGTGCTCCGGGCGCTCGGCCTCAGGAGGGCCGAGGTAGGCCGACTCGTATTCGCCGAGGGGATGCTGCTGACGATCGTCAGCGGACTCGCGGGGATGGTTCTCGGGCTGGCCGTGGTGTGGTTGTTCTTTCGTGATGGGCTCGACTTTTCTTCGCTGATGAAGGAGGAAATGACGGCAGCAGGTGTCGTCATCGATCCCGTCATCGTCCCGCGCTTCCACCCGACACAGATCGCCCAGAGCCTGTTCTTCATCCTGTCGATCGGAATCCTGGCATCCATTTACCCCGCCTGGCGGGCCACCCGAATCGACGTGGCCGAGGCGATGAAATTTTCGGAATGAACGAATCCACAGCAGGCCCAGATCGTGTCGCCCGTCAATCAATGACCGCAGGCGAGGTGCGGGATGGTGAGATCCCGGCAGCCGTGCGAACCGAGAACCTCTGGAAGGTCTTCGAGCACGACGACATCAGGGTTGAAGCCGTGCGGGGAGTAACCTTCCGGATAGATCCCGGTGAGTTCGTCGTGCTCGCCGGTCCATCCGGATCGGGCAAGACGACGCTGCTCAACCTGATCGGGGGACTCACCCGTCCGACGGATGGGCAGGTCTGGGTAGACGGGAGGGAGATCGGGAGCCTCCCGGATCGGGAGCTCGCGGAGCTTCGACTGGAGCGCGTGGGATTCGTGTTCCAGGCCTACAATCTATTGCCGGTGCTGACTGCGCTCGAAAACGCAGAATTCACTCTGCTGCTGCGGGGTGTGTCGCCGGCCGAGCGGCGCAGGCGCGTGGAGAAATTGTTCGAGCGGATCGGTATCGCCGGACTCGAAGATCGGCTTCCCGGAAAGCTGTCGGGAGGACAGCAGCAGCGTGTGGCCGTCGCACGGGCTGTCGTCGGAGAACCAGCTCTGGTTCTCGCGGATGAACCGACGGCGAATCTCGATACCGCTACCAGTGCATCATTGATCGACCTGATGGCCGAACTCAACCGTGAGCTTGGCACGACGTTCGTCTTCGCGACCCACGATCCTCTGTTGATGGAACGAGCCCGACGCAACGTTCGGCTCGTCGACGGTTCGATCGTGGCGGACGAGCGCCGGGACTGACGATCAGGTGCGGATCTCGGGGGCCTTAGCAGCCGCTGTTCTCGCGGCCCTGTGCCTCCTGCCGGAATCCGCGGCTGCGCAGGTGACGGGACTCGAGCTCCGCGGTTACTACCTGAACGTGGCCACGGGTTCGCTGGAAGGTCCGTTCACTCCGGCCGGATTGACGGATTTCCAGCGGCTGCGGCTGAGCATGGCCCCCGGGTTCGGCGTGGTCGGGCTGGATGTCGCCTACGAGCAGGGTCTTCAGCTGTTCACCGATTCCGACCTCGGAGGCTTGCCGTTCGCCTCGCTTGGAGCCACGGAGTCCCTGACGCAGTGGCTGCCGCTTCAGGGCACGATCGCCGAAGGGGATCACGCGCGGTGGACGAACCGGGTGGACCGTCTGTCCATACGGGCCCCGATCGGCGATCGAGTCGAAATCTCGGCCGGGCGTGAAGCCGTATCGTGGGCCACCACCCTGTTCCTCACGCCCGCCGATCCGTTCGCCCCGTTCGATCCCGCCGATCCGTTCCGGGACTATCGCGCGGGGGTGGATGTCGTACGCGTCCAGGTGTACGGAGGGACGTTTACCCAATTCGACGCGGTCGTGAATCCAACGAAAGTCGGAGACGAAACGAACTTGACCGCTCTGGTCCGCGGAACCACGCTTCTGGGTAGCTGGGAGCTCGGAGGATGGGGCGGGATCATCTACGATCGGCCTGGAGCCGCGGTCTCGGCGACCGTGACTTCATGGGGGATGGCCTTTCGCGGCGAAGCCTCCGTGCGAGACGAGCCGGCCGAGACCGTGTGGAGAGTCGCCGTGGGCGCGGATCGGAACTTCGTCGTCGCGGGACGGGACCTGTACATGGCTGTGGAATACCAGTACGACGGATTTGGCGCCGCGTCAGGATCGGACCTCGTAACGACCGTCCTCTCGGTTCCCTACAGCCGCGGCGAACTACAGGTCCTGGGGCGGCACGAATCCGCGCTCCAGGCGATGTGGCAGGCGTCCCCCCTCCTGTCCGTCGAGTGGCTCACGTTGTGGAGTCTGTCTGACGGAAGCGTGTTGCTCTCCCCTGCCGCGTCGCTGTCTCTGTCCAACGAGATCACCGGCCGCGCCGGCATGTATCTCGGATTCGGCCCGGAAACCAGACCCGCGCCCTCAGTACCGGGGGCGCCCGTGGATGATCTTCCGGCGTCGGAATACGGAATCGTCCCCGCCAGTCTGTATCTGTCCGTCACGGCATATTTCTGACGACTCTGCCTGCGCAATTCAAACCGGAACCGGGCTGCTGATTCAGGTTCGCGTGCGCTGGCTCTCCGGTGTCGGGCCGGTTTCGAGAGGTGGCCGGAAGCTTCCTGCAGGAATTTCCTGAAGCAGTTCGACCGAGTCGAGCTGGGTCTCGCCCGTGCGACGACCCTGCGCATAGTTCACTTCTCGGAACGGGACCAGGACGCCATCGACATCACGGAAGTCCGAGTATTCCGTGGCGAAACTCAAGGCTGGACGTCCGTCCGCCCCGGCGATCGTCCCTGCCGAGCGCAGGATCCGGCCGGATTCCGGCTCGATTTCCGCCGTGACCGTGAGGCCCTGGTGAAACTCGAGCCCCACGGCCCGGAGCCGGACTCCGGCCCGCTCGATCTCTCCAAGGTCCTGGAGGCTCGCCTGGAAGCTGAGCAGAATTGCCGGCAGTCCAAGACGGGCAGCCTGGAGAAGCATTGCCTGGTACATCGGGCCGCTCGCCACGTCGCCGTTACGCCACCCACGGCCGCCATCGAGGATCCTCACCTCCGACTCACCTCCCGGATACTCGATTCCGACTCGCAACCGGACCGGGCGCTCGTAGAGGCGCACGATATTCCCACTGGCTCCGGACCGCATGGTCGAGGTAACGGTGCCCGTCTGGATCATCCGACTCGCACCAGCGAGGGCAACTTCGCCGCCGTAGGCGTCAATCGAGAGAATGATCAGCGAATCGACCGGAGTGAGCATGGCATCAGCACCGGGCGGCCCGGAATCCTGACCCGCGGCCGCCGTTGGAACGCAGAACACAACCAGCGCCATGAGTGTACAGCAGCGGAGTCGATTTCCTGCCATGCCTGACCTCCCGGCCTCACGAAGTTGCCGCCCGACCGCACAGCACATTCCCTACGTGGCACGGGCGACCTCAACATGAACCGGCGGAGGTCCGGAAACCAGTCCGCCTTACCACGTTGCGCTCGGGGAGCCACTTCAGGACTGAGTCCGAAATCGGCGTGTCGGCTCTTGACGGCCGGCGGCATGAAGGCGAGTGTTGTCGAGCGGTAATTGCCGGCCTCGAATCGTCGGCAGGACCGCACGGCAGGTCCACGGAACGCGGTCGTTCCGGGGGCCGAATTATCGAATCGGGGTCGGCCTGGCCCGGAACCCTGCGCGGGGGCTCAGTCCGCGTAAGTGTCAAGCGGTCGGATCGTGCGGGATCGTCCGAACTCCGAACGTTGACCGAACACAGGAGCAGGACGATGCGCATGCGTGGAACCGTGAAGTGGTTCAGTGACGAGAAGGGCTTCGGCTTCATCACGCCCGACGAGGGTGGCAAGGACTACTTCGTGCACCACTCCGCCATCCAGGCGGAAGGATTCAAGAGT
>JBDGUY010000131.1:0-5511 GCA_039585935.1 Gemmatimonadota bacterium | reverse complement strand
GCGCGGACAGTCTCGGAATCGCGCCGCCGGGCGGAGACCCGCTGTCGTGGGCCTACTTCCACATGGGCCGGTGGGCATTCGGCTCCTCCGTGTGGACGCCTCCTGTCATCTCCGATGAGGCGGCTTCGGACGTTGAGGACGCCGTGGGAGTTCCCGCCGACAGTGCCCCCACGGCCGAAAAGGACCCGGCCGCGGCGGAACGGCGACTCCTGCGATGGACCCGCGCCCATCGCCCGGCGGACTTCGTTGACTGGACCCCGGTCAGCCACCCCGACTTCCCGGGCCGAGTGGTCGAAGTCGGGGGCCTGGTTCCGTTCGCACGATGGACTCCGCCGGCAGCAGCGCGCGACTCGCTGATCGAGGGCGAAATCCGCTTTCTGCTCGACCTGGCTTCCCTGCTCCCGCGAGTCGCGATCGTGGAGGCAGTCTCGGAGGAGTTGGGTGACGGCACGTATCGAGTCACGGCCCACATCGCAAATGACGGCTTCTTGCCGACACGCACGGCCCTCGCGGAAGAACTGAGGCGGCCACGGGCGATCAGGGTCGAGCTCGAGACAGGCGGCCAGGAAATCGTGGGCGGTCGGCAGATTCAGACGATCGAAGCCCTTCCTGGCAGCGGAGCGGCAACGGAACTCACGTGGACGGTCGTCGGTCGAGGCAACGGCAAGGTGACTATCAGGGCCGGAACGCCATCGGCAGGAGAGGACCGGCGGGAGGTGGAATTGCGATGAAGGCCCTACTCAGAACTCTCGGCCGTACCTCCGGACTCGTGGTGCTACTGGCAGCTATCCTCACTTCGCTGCCAGGCTCGACCGGTATCAGGCCCGCGGTGGCGCAGCAGTCGCCGGCAGGCGCGCTCGCCGGACTCGGCGCCCCGCCCGATCCACGGGTGCCCGTGTCATGGGATCGTTACTACGACCACGCGACCCTTGGCGAGATCGGCAGGCAACTGGAGAAGGCCTGGCCCGACTACTGCCGTCTTTCTTCGATCGGAGCAAGCGTCGAGGGGCGTGACATCTGGCTCATAACGGTCACGGACTTCCGTGTGGGAGATCCGGATCTGAAGCCGGCGATGTGGATCGACGGAAATATTCACGCGAACGAGGTCCAGGGATCCGAGATCGCGCTCTATACCGCCTGGTACCTGTGTGAAATGGCGGAACGCGTCGAGTGGGTCTCCGACTTCCTGCGGGACCGCACGATGTACATCGTCCCGACCATCAACCCGGACGGCAGGGACAACTTCATCTACGAGGCCAACACGCCGCACAGTCCACGCAGCGGATTGGCGCCGCGGGACGACGACGGAGACGGCGAATTCGATGAGGACGACTTCGACGACCTGAACGGGGATGGGCACATCACGATGATGCGCCGCAGGAATTCGAACGGGCGCTGGATCGTATCACCGGAGGACCCGCGACTCATGGTCCGGGCCCGTCCCGACCAGCCGGGAGAGTGGGAACTGCTCGGAAACGAGGGGTTCGACAACGACGGAGACGGCCGGGTGAACGAAGATCGCGCCGGCTATTACGATCCGAACCGCAACTGGCCCTGGCGCTGGGCGCCGGCATATATCCAGGGGGGCGCCGACGCCTACCCCACTTCCCTGCCTGAAACGCGTGCCGTCGTGAACTTCGTGATCGCCCACCCCAACATCGCGGCCGGGCAGACCTATCACAATTCCGGCGGGATGATCCTTCGTGGACCGGGAATCGAACAGGACTCCGTGCGGTCAGCCGATCGCCAGGTGTACGACGTGATCGGAAGTCGCGGCGAGGAGATTCTGCCAGGCTATCGATACATCGTGATCTGGAAGGATCTGTACACCACGTGGGGAAACCAGCTCGACTGGTTCTACGGGGGACGCGGAATCCTCACGTTCAGCAATGAGCTCTGGACCTCGTTCAACTATTTTCGCGAAGCTTCGGAATCGGAACGCTGGGACCGGGACAGCTACAGGTTCGACCGCTATCTGCTATTCGGCGAGGCCTTTGTTCCATGGACTCCGATTGAACACCCGCAGTACGGAATGATCGAGGTCGGAGGGCAGAAGAAGCAGTTCACCCGGGCGATCCCGGGTTTCCTGCTGCGCGAAGAAGCGCACAGGAACATGGCCTTTACGCTCTACCAGGCCGGACAGATGCCGCTCACGCAGGTCGACTCGATAGAGGTCCGATCACTGCCCGGCGGCCTCAGCGAGGTCCGCGCCACGGTGGCGAATCGGCGACTCACTCCGACCCACACGGCCCAGGACATCGAATACGGCATCAGTCCGCCGGATCGGATCACGATCGAAGGCGGGCGGGTAGTCGCCGGCTTCCGCGTGGAGGATCCGCTTCTGGACCGGGCGGTCGAGCAGGAGTATCGCCCGCAGAGCATCGAAATCGAGAACATCCCGGGCATGGCTACGGTCGTCGTGAAGTGGGTGGTTCGGGGCTCAGGACCATATACGGTGAGCGTCGAGTCGACCAAGGGCGGGGTGCATTCTCTGACCAGTCGGTGACGACTCCGCAGCGGAGAGGACGGAGGTCGGATTGACCTGGTCGATCCTCGCGGATCTCGTCATGCTCGTTCACTTCGCGTTCGTGTTGTTCGTTGCGGCCGGCGGGTTGCTGGTTCTGGTGCGCCCGCGGCTGGCATGGCTGCACCTGCCGGCTCTGGTCTACGGCGTCGCGATCGAATTCATGGGCTGGGTGTGCCCTCTCACGCCACTCGAGTGGAGTCTGCGTGCGCGGGCCGGCGAGGCAGGCATCGGGGGCGGATTCCTGGAGCGCTATCTGGATCCGATTCTGTATCCGGCTGACTGGGAACGCCTGCACGTGTGGCTGGGCGTCCTGCTGATCATGTTCAATCTGGCGGTCTACGCCGGGGTCTGGCTTCGGAGACGAAGGACAGCCGGCGCACCCTACTCCGAGCGGTAGTCTCCCTCCACGAGTCGACCTGCATCGGCAGGCACTACCTTTACCTCCAGCGTGCTTTCACTTCCCGGCGCGTGCCAGACCCTGTGATCGGCGGCTACGAAATCCGCTTCATCCGCCTTGAAGATATTCGGCACGAAGGTCTGCGGATTCCGATCGAACAGCGGGAACCAGGTGCTCTGAATCTGCACCATGAGTCGGTGCCCCGCCTTGAAGGTGTGCAGGACGTCCTGCAGCGGGAACTCGACTTTCGTCACTTCACCCGGCACGAACGGTTTCGGGGTTTCGTAGCTGTCCCGAAACCTCCCCCGGAAGATCTCGCTGCGCACCATCTGCTGGTATCCGCCGAGCACGACTCCTTCGGGCGTGTTCTCTCCGTTCTGCAGCGAATCGGGATACACATCGATCAGTTTCACGACCCAGTCGGCATCGGTTCCGGTGGTCGAGACCGCCAGGCGAGCGAGAATGTCGCCGGCGAGAGTGAGATCCTCCTCGAGGAGCTCGGTCTGGAACTCGATCACGTCCGGCCGGCGCTCCGCAAACCGTTGATCTTCGTTCATATAGCGCCGAGGAGTGAATACGAATCGTACGTCCTCGGTGTAGGGTACGGGCTCGTTGGGGTCGCTCACGTACCTGGTGAACTCTGCTTCGCCAGATGCGGGCGGATCCCACGACAGCAACTCGCCGTCACGCAGATGGAGAGTCCTGGTGCTGGCCTCAGCTGGCGGCCAGGCCGGAAATGAGCGCCACTCCTTGCGTCCGGTGTCGAACGTCAACGCATCGAACTCCGGCGGGGAGCCCTCTCCCTTGAGCCAATACCGAAAGAACGGAGCTTCGACCTCTCGCTGGTACCACCCGGAGATGTCTCCGCCGTAGTCGATGTCACCGATGACGTGGGGCGAACGTGAACGGGCCCAATCCCCATGCCCCCAGGGGCCCATCACGAGACCGTTGTAGGCGATCCGGGGATTCTCCCGCTCCAGCTTGCGATAGATGTTGAGCGGGCCGAAAAGGTCTTCGGCATCGTACCACCCGCCTACCGTGAGTACGGCGTGATCCACACCCGTAAGATGAGGCAGGATACTCCGCTCCTGCCAGAATTCGTCATAGTTCGGATGCTCGACGAGCTCGGTCCAGAAGAAGTTGTCTTCCCCGAAGTAGGAGTCGGAATTCTTCAGGGGTCCGAGGTCCATGTAGAACTTGTACCCATCCCGGCTGCTGCGGTCGGGGAAGGTGAACCAGTTGCCGGTATTGAGCGAGTCCTGCTGATAACCGAACAGCGGAGTGATGAACCAGTAGGCGAGCGTGTACGCTCCATGGTGATGGAAATCGTCGAAGTAGAAATCGGATATCGGCGCCTGCGGAGACGAAGCTACGAGAGCAGGATGCGCCTCGGGCAGGGCTGCCGCAGCATAGAACCCGGGGTACGAGATTCCCCACATTCCCACCTTGCCGTTGTTGCCGGGCACGTTGTTCACCAGCCATTCCACCGTGTCCCAGGTGTCCGAACTCTCATCGATCGGAAGCTCTCCTGGGACATGCGGTCGCATGTTGTCGAACTCTCCCGCCGACATGTAGCGGCCGCGGACGTCCTGGCAGGCGAAGATGAACTCGTCGTCCTCGAGCGTCCGGCTCGGGCCGATCATCAGCGACATCTGCTCTGCGCCGTAGGGCCTGCAACTATACGGCGTACGTTTCAGGAGGATCGGAAGCTCCTCAGTCCGGTCGCGCGGCACGTAGACGGCCATGTACAGGGTAATTCCGTCCCGCATCGTGACCCGGTGTTCCGATTTTTCATACCGCTCCGACAGCTCTGCAATCCGTTCCTCCCGCTCGCTCTGCTGCGCAGACAGCGGGAGAGGGATCACTGCCTGGACCGCCACTGCGGTGAGAAACGCGAGTCGCGTGAGTCTCGAAACGGACGCGAGCATGACAAACCTCCGGGGCTCTTGACGGTATCGGTTTCGCAGAACGGGGGGGGCAAGAACCGAGCCGAAATCATCTCCCCGCGAGGAAGCGTACGGCTTCGGATTGACAGCCCCTGACGGCCGGAATCGCTGGACGCCCCCGAACCCCGCGCATAGCTTGCGTCGCCTGGATGGGGAGGTCCCGTCCTGCTGGTTTCAACTTTGCGATGAGCGACACGCGATGCCGGGATCCGAGCTGTTCGGTGACGACGAACGACGCGAAGTCATGGAGGTACTCGAGACCGGGGTTCTGTTCCGGTACGGGCATGACGATCTGAGACGCGACCGGTGGAAAGCGCGGGACCTGGAAACCGCCGTCGAAGACTATACAGGTGCGGAGCACGCTCTCGCCGTGTCCAGCGGTTCGACTGCCGTGGCGTGCGCTCTCGCCGCCGCCGGAATCGGGCACGGTGACGAAGTGATCGTCCCCCCGTTCACGTATCTGGCTACCATCGAAGCGGTGCTGCTCGCGGGCGGGCTGCCAGTGTTCGCGGAAATCGATGACACGCTGTGTCTCGACGCGAGCGGGATCGAGGCCGCGCTGACGCCTGACACGAAGGCAGTCCTGCTGGTGCACATGTGCGGGGCGGCGGCAGACATGGACCCGATACTCGAGCTGTGCC
>JBDGUY010000130.1:0-5555 GCA_039585935.1 Gemmatimonadota bacterium | reverse complement strand
TGCTCGATGAACGTGACGAAGTCCTCCACGAAGCCGTCGACGCTGAAAACGGTCGATCCGTCGCGGCTGGTCCGGAGCACGACCAGGGCTTCCGGGATGAACAGGTCGCGGACGGCGTCCCAGTCGGGGGTCGTCCCGGCCGGGAACGAAACGAGCCGATAGATCTCCTCGATCAGACCTTCCGGAGTCTCGAGATCAGCCTGGGCGAGAGCGGGATCCGGGAGGACCACCGCCGCTGCGAGTGACAGAATGACCGGGAAAATGGTCGTCCTCGAATGCCCGAAACGAGTTCGTGAAGGTACCTTCATGAGTTCGGTTCCTGTTCGGGGGACATGTGTGAACCGGGAAATTCTGTCTCCATAATCTGCCGAGCCGAATCGACACAAGCGAGACAACCACCTCACCAACCGCTTGCCCCGAGAAGCAGCGAACGCCGATCTTCCCGCCCATGTCACAGACACCCGGATACCAGCGCTTCTTCGCGGAACTCAAACGGCGGCACGTATTCCGTATCGCTGCCGTCTACGGCGGCGTGGGATTCGTCATCATGCAGGCGGCGGACGTGTTCATCCCGGCGCTGCACCTTCCGCCGTGGATCATGAGCGCGGTCGCATTTCTGATCATCCTGGGTTTCCCGATCGCGATTCTCATCGCCTGGGCGTTCGAACTTACGCCCGAGGGCCTGAAGAAGACCGCAGACGCCACGGCCGGCGAACTCGAGGAAATTGCATCGGCTCCGGCGGGCAACAGGTGGCCAATCGGTCTCGCCGCGCTGGTTGGAGTGATTCTGATCGCGCTCAGCGGTTGGTGGCTGGCGACGGGGCGAATCCGCGGGACGGGAACCTACGATTCGATCGCCGTGCTGCCATTCGCCAACCTGAGCGACAACGAGGATCTCGAGTACTTCAGCGACGGACTGTCCGAAGAACTGCTCAACGCGCTGGCCGGGGTAGAGGACCTGCGAGTGGCCGCCCGAACATCGTCGTTCGCGTTCAAGGGCACGAACGCAGATATCCGGACGATTGCGGACTCCCTGGGAGTGGAGACGGTGCTCGAGGGGAGCGTCCGGCGCTCCGGAGACCAGGTGCGGATCACCGTACAGCTGATCGACGCCGAACACGGCTTCCACCTGTGGTCGAACGAGTACGATCGAGGGCTGGACGACGTGTTCGCGACCCAGGATGAGATCGCGAACGCGGTGACGGCGGCTCTGATCCCCCGGCTGCAGGCGGAAGATGTTCCGATTACGCGGGGCGGCACGAAAGTCGTCGAGGCGTACGACGAGTACCTGAAGGGGCGCGAGAAGTGGAGGGTCCGGGAGGTCGCGGGGCTCTGGGAAGCCGTGGAGCACTTCCGGACGGCCCTGGAACTCGACCCGAATTTCGCCCTCGCCTGGAGCGGGCTCGCCGATGCGATTGACGCGCTGGTGTGGCGGGACGTCAGTGCGTCCTATCTGCTGCGGGAAGGACGGCTCGCGGCACTGCGGGCTTTGACCCTTGACCCGGAAATGGCTGAGGGATGGGTGTCCGCGGGCGTACTGGCCGCCGAGTTCGACAACGATCGCGAGCTGGGAGAGCTCGCTCTTCGCCGCGCTCTGCTGCTCCGCCCGTCCTACGCCAACGCGAATCAGCAGCTCTCGGGTCTGCTCACGAATATCGGCCGCGTCGAGGAAGGCAGGGTGTTGATCGAGAAAGCCGTCGAACTGGATCCGCTGTCCGGGTTCTTTCACGTGAATTATGGCGACAATCTGCTCGTGGCCGGCGAAATGGACCGGGCCAAGGCGGAGTACGAGCTCACGGAGGAACTGCTCGGCGGCGGCAGGGGTGCTCTGAAGCTGCTCGGCTCTGCTCGTCAGCTGGGGCTTTCCCCGGATGAGGCGGCCGACGCGGCGGAGACGATGGCCACAAAGATGGGCTTCCCGAATCCTTCCGAGTGGCGCGGGGTCGGCGAGGCGATCGTGACCGGAGCCGGGACGGAGGAGGCCCGAGCGGTGGTCGGACGCTCGCCCGGCATGACCCGGCGCGATGAAATGCTGATCCGGATCGGGCTCGGCGAGTACGAGGAGGCGATTGCCTATCTGCAGGAGATGTGGCGGTCCGGGGCGGGAGACCTGTGGAGGATCGGGGTGTTTCCCGAGTGGAGTCCGCTTCGCGACGACCCGAGGTTCATCGAGATCGTGAAAGATCTAGATATCCCGAACGGATACGATCCGGTCGCGAAACAGCCGATCTGGCCCGAGTAATGCGGCCCGCGGCGGCAATGGACTTGAGAACGAGACGGCGGTGACCGAGCCAACGACCCGCGGCTACCAGCGTTTCTTCGCCGAGCTCAAGCGGCGCAAGGTCTTCCGGACCATCGCGCTGTACGGCGCCGCCGCGTTCGGCGTACTTCAGGCGGTCGACGTTCTGGTGGATGCGTTGCGGCTGCCGCCGTCACTCACGACGATCGCCGCACTCGTAGTGGTCGCCGGCTTTCCCCTCGCCGTGGCCCTCGCCTGGAGCTACCAGGTCACGTCCGAAGGACTTCGAAAGACGGATGTGGCATCGGGTGCGGAGATCGATGAGATCGTCGCCGCCCCGGCGCTTCGCCGCTGGCCTTCCGGGCTGGCGGCGCTGCTGGGGCTCTTCCTGTTTCTCATCGGCGCCTGGTGGACGCTGGGCCGCGACCCGACGCCGACCGACGCCTCGGTCGCCGTGCTGCCCTTTGCCGACATGAGCCCGGCCGGTGACCAGGAGTATTTCGCCGACGGCATGGCCGAGGAGATCCTGAACGCCCTCGTGCGCGTGCCCGAGCTTCGTGTGACATCGCGGACCTCGGCCTTCGCCTACAAGAACGTCGACAAGGACCTGCGCGAGATCGCGGAGGAGCTCGACGTCTCCGCGGTTCTCGAGGGCAGCGTGCGCCGCGACTCCAGCCGCGTGCGCGTAACGGCCCAGTTGATCGATGCGCGAACGGGATTCCACATCTGGTCAGAGACCTTCACGCGCGAGCCACGCGATCTGTTCGCGATCCAGGACGAGATCGCCCGCTCCATCGCACGCGCACTGCGCGTGTCTCTGCTCCCGGTTGAGGCCCAGGCGGCGATGATCGCGCCGACCACGGGAGACCCGGAGGCCTACGACGAATATCTGCGGGGGCGGTTCGAGCTGCGCCAGCGGACCGATGCGAGCCTGCTCGCGGCGATCGACCACTTCGATCGGGCGACGCAACTGGATCCGGAATTCGCACCGGCGTGGGCCGGTCTCGGGATGACGTACGGGCTGATGCCATTCTACTCCGACGCGATTCCGTTCGAAGTCGCAGGGCTGAAGGCGCGCGAAGCGGCGGAACGAGCGGTCGCGATCGATCCCGAGCTTCCGGAAGCGCACGCGGCGGTTGGCCAGTCCTACGGATTCGGAGCGGAGCGCGCCGCCGCGTTCCGCCAGGCGATTGCGCTCGATCCGAAGTACGCCGAGGCGCACCAGTGGCTGGGCGAGACCCTGTCGCAAATGGGGTTTCACGACGAGGCCGTCGAAGAAGGCCGGATCGCCGTCGAGCTCGACTCGATGTCGCGCGCGGCGAATCTCGATTACGCCCGGAACCTGAATCGCGCCGGCCGCAACGACGAAGCCGCGGCCTACTTCAAGAAGCTGATCGCGCGCGATCCGGCGTGGCCCAGTCTGTGGGGCAACCTCGCCAACGTGTACGTGGACGTGGGGGCCTACGACTCCGCCGAAGCGGCGATCGCCCAGTCCGAGAAGATCAAGCCGCTGTGGGAGGGGCTGGAACGGAGGGCACTCCGGCGGATCCGTGCGATGCGCATGCGGGAGAGCGAGGGCGTCCCATACGACCTTCTCCCCGAATGGCGCCTCGAATGCGACCGGGAGTATCCGTTCGGCTACCTGCAGGGCGTCACGGAGTGCCTCGAGTTGCTGGCGATCGCCGGCCAGGTGGACGAGCTCGCCGAGCGGATCGAGACGTTTCCGCCCGGGCACAGCATGGGGATGGCCTTCGACCCGGTGTGGGACCTGGTGATTGACGACCCGAGGATCCAGGCCCGCAAGGACGCCGAACTGGCGATCCTCGCGGGCGAGAGTCCCTAGGGATTACCGCCGGCCGGAACGCTGTCGGCCCCGACGCGCACCGAGCCGGGTCGAGCGCGACTTGTGCGCCGGCTTCTCCTCACCACTGGCGGTGGAGCCGTTCCCGTTCGATGCGTGATTGCCGTTGGCCCCGCCATTGCCGTTGGCTCGGCCGTTCCCGTTAGATGAGCCGTTTCCGTTCGCCTTCTTTCCCCACGACACCGCACCATGGTCGAAGCCGGGGACGCGAATCCTCGGGAGTTTCCGGCGGATCACCCGCTCGATGTTTCGCAGGTCGGCTTCCTCCTGCAGTGAGACGAAGGTGAAGGCGTTGCCCGTCATCTCCGCCCGACCGGTGCGGCCGATGCGGTGGATGTAGTCCTCCGGCGCACCGGGAACATCGTAGTTCACCACGTGGCCGAGCGCCTCCACGTCGATCCCGCGCGACGCCACATCGGTAGCCACGAGTACCTTGATCCGGCCCTTCTTGAACCCGGACAAAGCTGCGGTCCGCTGACCCTGGCTTCGACCGCCGTGGATTCGTTCGGCCTTTACGCCTCCGTGCGAAAGCTGCTTCGCGACGCGGTCCGCGCGCCGCTTGGTGCGGGTGAACACGAGTGCGTCGCTCACTTCGCCGCGCTTGAGCAGGTCCAGAAGCAGGGCCGTCTTCCGATGCTGTTCGACCGGGTAGATCGACTGCTCGACCGCCTCAGCCAGCGTTCCGGTCCGGGCCAGTTCGACGTTGACCGGGTCGCGCATCATCCGGCTGGCGAGCTGAGCGATGTCGCGTGAGATCGTAGCGCTGAACAGCAGAGTCTGCCGCTGCGCGGGAATCTGCCCGATGATTCGTTTGATGTCCGGCAGGAAGCCCATGTCGAGCATCCGGTCGGCTTCGTCGAGCACCAGGTAATTCACGTGATCGAGGTTCGCGTAGGGACGGCTCAGATGATCCAGCAGTCGGCCCGGAGTCGCGACCACGACGTCGACTCCGCGGCGAAGCGCCTTCTCCTGCGGGCCCATCTTGACGCCGCCGAAGATCGCGGCGGTTCTTACCGGCGCGTAACGCGCCAGGTCCTGGAGGTCAGCGGCTACCTGTGCCGCGAGCTCACGAGTAGGTGTGACGACGAGTGCACGCGTGGTGCCCCTCGGCTTGTCCATGAGTTGATGAAGAATCGGCAGCAGGAAAGCGGCAGTCTTGCCGCTCCCCGTCTGCGCGCAGGCGAGCAGGTCGCGACCGGCCATGGCCGGCGGGATCGCTGCTGTCTGGATTGGCGTCGGCTTCTCGAAGCCGAGTGCCTTGATACCCCGGAGCAGGTCCGGATGAAGCTCTGTTGATTCGAACGACACGTAATAAGTCCTTGCTGTACGGATGTCTTCTCAGGGCGTCCTTGTGACGGCCCGAGCACATTTCTGGTCTGGCGTTCAGTGAGATGCTGAAGGAAGCAATCGGCGGGTACGTAGCTTCGAAGAGAATCCCGTGTTTCGGCAGATCCG
>JBDGUY010000129.1:0-5575 GCA_039585935.1 Gemmatimonadota bacterium | reverse complement strand
CCTCCCGCCCGCGTGGCGGGTGGCGGCACGGTTCTCGCTGACGCTGGCCGACCGTTCGGAGAACCTGTGTCGCGGGAAGGAAAGACGCGCGGATACGAAAAACGCCTCCCGAGTTCGGGAAGCGTCGAGTGCGCGCATTTGACCCCGTGCCAAGCTACCCGCGACCGGAGCGCTGTACAAGCGAAACGGCTGCCCGGAGACTTCGAATGTGGTCGGCTCTGCGATCGAACGCAGGTCGCCCGGAACATGCGAACCCTAAATCACAGAGCGGATCACCATGCGAATCGTGGTTCCAAGAGAGCACGCGCCCGGCGAGCGGCGTGTTGCCATGTCACCGTCGGCGATCAGTCGCCTTGCCTCCGACGACCTGAAGTTCGTGGTCGAGAGCGGAGCCGGCCTGCCCGCTTCTCATTCCGACGACGAGTATCGCGAGGCAGGCGCAGAGGTCGTTCCCGACCCGAAGGCCCTGTTCGAGGGTGCGGACGTCGTCCTGAAAATCAACCCGCCGATCAAGCGCGAAGACGGCACGGACGAGGTCGAGTTGATCCCCTCCGGCGCGCTGCTCATCGGTCAGCTGAAGCCGCATGAGAATGCGGAGTCGCTCAAGCGCCTCGCCGATCGCGGCGTAACGGCATTCTCCATGGAGCTGATGCCGCGCACGACGCTGGCCCAGAGGATGGACTCGCTGTCCGCCTTCAGCACCGTCGCCGGATATGCAGCCGTTCTTCGCGGAGCTACAGCGGGAAGCAAGTTCTTCCCGATGCTCACGACCGCCGCGGGAACGATCGCCCCGGCGAATGTCTTCATCATCGGGGCCGGGGTCGCCGGCCTGCAGGCGATAGCCACCGCGAGGCGCCTCGGTGCGGTCGTCGAAGCATTCGATATCCGCCCGGCGGCGAAGGAGCAGGTCCAGAGCCTCGGCGCGAAGTTCGTCGAGTGGGAAGGCGGCGAGGACACCGAGACGGAGGGCGGCTACGCCAAGGAAGTCTCGGAAGAGGAGCAGGAGCACGAGCGTCAGCTGCTGTCCGAGCACATCGGGAAGTCCGACGTGGTGATCACCACGGCACTCGTGCCCGGCCGGAAGGCGCCTGTCCTGATCACTGAGGATATGGTGGCGGGAATGCGTCCCGGCTCGGTGGTCGTCGACCTGGCGGCGGAAGCGGGCGGGAACTGTGAGCTCACGGTTCCGGGCGAGACCGTCGTGAAGGAAGGTGTGCTGATCATGGGCCAGACGGACCTGGCGAGTTCGGTTCCGCTTCACGGCTCGCAGATGTACAGCAAGGTCCTGTCGAATCTGCTGAACTACCTGCTTAACGACGAAGGCGAACTCGTCATCGATCTCGAGAACGACATCACGGGAGCGTGCGTCGTGACGCACGACGGAACGGTGAGGTACGAGTCATGACTGCCACAATGCCTGATATTCTGGTCAACGTGATCATCTTCGTGCTGGCGATGTTCATCGGCTTCGAGGTCATCACGAAGGTCCCGCCCACGTTGCATACCCCGCTGATGTCCGGCTCGAACGCCATTTCCGGCATCTCCATCGTCGGCGCGCTGGTCATCGCCGGCATGGGTCAGGGCACGTTGTTCGACCTCATCGGGGTTTTCGCCGTCATCGCGGCGACGATCAACGTGGTGGGCGGATTCATGGTCACCGACCGGATGCTGCAGATGTTCCGGCGTGACACGGACACCAACTAGCGAACCCGAGGCAGATTGATGGATACGAGACTTCTGATGATGCAGCTCGCCTATCTGCTCTCGGCGGTGCTGTTCATACTGGGGCTGAAGCGCCTCAGTCACCCGGACACCGCGCGCGGCGGCAATCAGCTGGCCGCGATCGGCATGCTGGTGGCCGTCGTGGCCACACTCGTCGGCGGTGAGATCATTACGTGGCAGTGGATCATTGGCGGCCTGCTGATCGGTGCGGTCATTGGCGGACTGATGGCCCGGCTCGTCAAGATGACCGACATGCCGCAGATGGTTGGCCTGTTCAATGGACTTGGCGGCCTGGCGTCCGGCCTGGTGGCGGCCGCGGAGTACCTCAGGTACACGCACGGCAAGGTCATCGAGAGCGGCGTCGTTGTGTCTGACGTTCCGCTGGATTCCTCTGTTTCCATCCTTCTCGGCACCCTGATCGGGGCCGTGACGTTCTCCGGCAGCCTGGTGGCATTCGGCAAACTCCAGGGGATCGTTACCGAGAAGGCCGTGAAGTTCACGGGCCAGCAGGTGCTCAATGCCGGTCTGTTCCTCGGCATTCTCGCCCTGATGGGCTGGCTGGTCATCTCGACGCCCGAGGCGATCACAGCCGCGGATCCGGCCAGCGTCAATCTCTGGTACTGGGTACTCTGGGGCGCCGCGATGCTCCTCGGGATCCTGCTCGTGATTCCTATCGGCGGCGCGGATATGCCTGTCGTCGTGTCGCTCCTGAATTCCTATTCGGGGCTCGCGGCTTCGGCCGCCGGCTTCGTACTGAACAACAACGTGCTGATCATCTCGGGCGCCCTGGTCGGAGCCTCGGGGCTGATCCTCACCCGGATCATGTGCAAGGCCATGAACCGGTCGCTGGCCAACGTCATCTTCGGCTCCTTCGGCGAGGCTGCCAGCAAGGGCCCGGTCGCGAAGGGTGAGAAGCGCACGATGGCCGACGTGAACGACGTTCAGGCGGACGACGTCGCCATGCTGCTCGCATACGCGAAGCAGGTCGTGATCGTGCCCGGATACGGGCTCGCGGTCGCGCAGGCCCAGCACAAGCTGCGTGAGTTGTGCGACAACCTCGAGAATCGCGGTGTGACCGTGAAGTACGTGGTTCACCCGGTGGCGGGACGGATGCCCGGCCACATGAACGTGCTGCTGGCTGAGGCCAACGTGCCATACAACCAGCTGTATGAGCCGGAGGACGTGAATCCGGACATGGCCAACGTCGATGCTTGCCTCGTGGTTGGGGCCAACGACGTGGTGAACCCCGCCGCTCGGGACAACCCGGAGAGCGACCTGTACGGCATGCCGATCATCGAGGTCGACAGGTCCAAGCACACCGTCGTGATGAAGCGGAGCCTGAATCCGGGATTCGCCGGTCTCGACAACGAACTGTTCTACATGCGGAATACGATGATGCTGTTCGGCGACGCGGGCGATTCGATTGGTCGAATTCTCGAGGAAGTCAAACAGTTGTAGACGTTAGCCGGGGCGGACGGACGACAGCTTCGTCCGACAGTCAGGTTGTTTCAGACGGGCCCTGCCATCCAGTGGACGGCAGGGCCCGTCGTCGCATCGAGGTGCGAGGCGCCCGGCGACTGGGCGAAACGCGGCTGTCGGGTTGTCTGAACAGCGGAAACGGGCCGAGACTCCGCGCCGTGCGAGGTGGCACCCCGCTTGCTCCTATCCCGACGGAAACGAGGATCAGTCGGACCTGGTGCGTGTCACCGGACCGGCATGATCAGGTGGAACCGTTCGGGGAGAGGGAATCTTGATTACGCTGTCGGTGGTCATCCCGGCCTACAACGAGGGCTCGGCGATCGAAGCCGGAGTGCTCGAGATCGTGCGTGCCTGGTTGGAGGCCCGCCCCTTCCCCACGGAGCTGATCGTCGCGGACGATGGGAGCACCGACGATACGGTACCGCTCGCTCTGCACACTGCCGACGTCGTTCTCGAGCTGCCGCACCGTGGCAAGGCAGCAGCCCTGTGCGCCGGGGTCCGTGCGGCACACGGCGAGGTCGTACTGCTGTCGGATATGGATCTGGCCACACCGATCGAGGATGGCTCGCTGCTGCTCGAAGCGAATCGGGCCGGGGCGGATGTCGCGATCGGCAGTCGGGGGCTGACGAGGCCTGGCGCTCCGCCACAGAGGTATGTCCTCAGTCTCGGGCAGATGCTCTTGAGCCGGGTATTGCTCGGCCTTCCGTTTTCCGATACTCAGTGCGGCTTCAAGGCATGGCGTCGCGAAGAGCTGCTGACCGTTCTCGATCAGCTGGTCGTGTACGCTCCCGACCGGCCTGAGCCGTTGGAAGGAGCCGGCGTGACGAGTGGCTTCGATGTCGAGTGTCTGCTCGTCGCACATCGTCTGGGCATGGAAATCCGCGAAATCCCTGTGTCCTGGAAGCACATGGCGTCGCCTCGCGTTCGCCCCGTTCGGGAGGCATGGCGTGGTACACGGGACCTGCTCAGGATCGTCGCCGCCCGTCGGTCGGGGCGTTATCCCCCTGCTCGCACGGATTCGTCGGCCTGGCTCAGACGCCTGGACGTGAATCGGGACAGGAAGCCAACCGCCGCGGAGACCTGGTTCGCCCCGAAGTAATTCGCCGGCATTCGCTCCACCGCAGCGAGCGCGATCTCGAACACGGTCTCCGCCAGCGCACCGATCTCAGGATCTGCTACTCCCGACAGGGCAGCGGTCTCGGTGAGAGCCTCCAGCCGGGTCTCGTTCGGTGACAGGAGGCCAATGACCGCCGATCGAGCAAAGTCGTCGTACAGCAGGGCCGGAAAGATCACGAGCGGAACGTCCCACCATTCCTCTCTCGGCGTGTCAACGAACCTGACCTCGATCCATGATCTCGGTCGCACGTGGGGAAACAGCGTGGTCAGGTGAGTAATCCAATCGTCATACTCCGGGGGGCGATCTCCAGGTTCCGCAATCCACTCCGCGAAACTCCTCCTGTCCGCTGCCTGAAGATCCGGTCCAGACCCGCGGAGCATGACTGCGGCTCCGAGAGCAAAATCGAGGTAGACGTCGACAAGGTCTTCGCCTCGCGAAGGCAGCACGAATCCGGTCCTGCTCGGGTCAATTCGCGGCCAGATCCACAGACGACCGCTGGCAGCTCGGCTTCCATCTGGAATCCGCAGCGGTGAGTTGGCGAACGCTCCGCCGAGAACCGGCGCCAGCAGATTCGCGGCGCGCCAGCGCGGGAGGACTTGTTCCGGCGCACCGAGGTCGATGTTGATCTGCATGCTTGCCGTCCCGCGCATCATCAACGGGCCCCACGGGCTGATCCTCGACAGATACGAGTCCATCACCGCATATCTGCGGTTTGGCTGCTGAAGTTCGATCAATCCCGCCGAGCCGGCGGGCGCGATTCCGGCGTCCTGCAATGCAATTCCGGCGGCGCTGAATGTCTGTTTGAGGGATCCGAACACGCTGCGCAGGTCGGCACCGGCCTCACGGGCGGTGGGCATTGGCGGGCCTGAATACTCGATCTGCCCCCCGGGCTCGAATGTAAGAGAGCCACCATTGCCGACGGTGAACGCGGGACGGTCACCCGAAAGGCGACGGAATCCGGATTCCGGGGTCAGGGACTCCAGGGCTTCCAGGACGGTCGCCAGCGGCACCGATTCGAGTGTTCCGCCGGGGCTCACTCGCCGCG
This sequence comes from Gemmatimonadota bacterium, assembly GCA_039585935.1. Lineage (GTDB taxonomy): Bacteria > Gemmatimonadota > Gemmatimonadetes > Palauibacterales > Palauibacteraceae > Carthagonibacter. The sequence continues at coordinate 212 of JBDGUY010000129.1, read as the reverse complement.
GAATCAGCTCGAGTTCCACTCCTGTCAACCCGGGTCCTGAATCGGAATCCGGGGGAGGAGTGAACTGGCGTTCGATGGCGACCCGCAGTTCCTCGGCAGTAAGAGGATTCACGGAATTCGGGCCAGGGCAAGGGCAAATCGATTCGCGGGGTCGGTTTCCCATGCAGCGAGTCTCAGCCCACTCACACGGAACATCTGCTCCACCGAATCCC
>JBDGUY010000128.1:0-7162 GCA_039585935.1 Gemmatimonadota bacterium | reverse complement strand
CCCGGGTAGCCCTCCTCACCGTCTTCGCTGACATAGGACAGGATCAGGCTGGCACGACCGGCACCCGGCACGTCGAACGGGCTGCCAGGTATGGGACCAGACTGCACGGTGAACGCGTCCCACAAAACCCTGTCGAAGCCCCGGACTCCGCCATGGAGGTGGTTCTCCCCATCGTTCGTGGCCAGTTCGTACGTCGTGCCATCGAGCGCGAACTGTCCGCGGGCGATTCGATTCGCGTAACGGCCGACGATTGCACCGAAGTAGGTCGACCCGTCCAGGTAGGCATCGAGCGAGTCATGTCCGAGCACCACGTCGACGAGGTTTCCGTCCCGGTCCGGCACCAGGACCTCGGTAACGATTGCGCCCAGATCGGAGACCCGCACAGTCATGCCGTTCGCATTGCGCAGTGTATACAGGTTCACAGAATCTCCTTCGGGCGTGACTCCCCAGGGCTCGCTGGTGATCGTCGGAGGTCCGGAATTGGAGTTCGGTTCGGATGATGTGCCGGCCCGCCCGGCGGTCTCGTCAGAATCGCCTCCGCAGGCGGCCAGCAGGACCACGAGTGAAAGCAGAGGTACGATCGATCGCATCTATGGCTCCGGGCGTGAAGACGGAATTCGGCTCGCCCAAACGTGCGCCGCATTCCGGGAGTCGGCAACGTGACCGGTCGCTACTTCCTTCCGATTCACGAAAATAGGAGACATTTCGAGGGGCACGGTGGATGCGCCAATCCACTCTGCCACAACCAGATAAGCTCCGGGCACGCTTCTGGCTCTTCCGTGATGCGCAGGCGCGGCCTCGTTCGGCAGGGCCGCGAACTTCGCACAAGGCTTTCCGGTGGCGATCCAGCTCGGAGTCGGATACACCTCGTCAGATGCTGGCGATCCGGCGATGGCCCGGCGGGTGTTCATCAACAACGCCACCAACGGCATCCCGACCGAGAAGGGGCACAGCTGGGACCTGACGCTGGACGCCCTGATCCCGGTTCAACTCCTGAAGCTGCCGCGTTCGTACGTTTCTACCGGATTCCGACACTCCAGCTACACGGCGAACTTTGCCTACATCGGCGGGAACGAAGACTTCGATGTGACGAGCTCGAATTGGGGGATCGGGGCGGGCCTCGGAAGCGACTTCGCGGTGAGCCGTCGCATGGACCTGATGCTCAACCTGGGACTCGACTACTACTTTTCGAGCACCCTTACCGGACACGACACCCAGTACAGTCCTGACGGAACGGCGGTAAATCCCCGGGAGGACTACACCTACGGTGATGCGGATTCGGCCGTCGGTCAGCCCAAGTTCCGGGCCCGACTCGCAACAGGCCTGCAGTATCACTTCTGAGTCTGTCAGTCTGTCAGTCTGCCGGCTCGATGCTCTTCCGAAGACGGAATGCGCCAGCACCTGATACAGGCTACTGAGTTCGCACCAGGGACAGGTTTCCGTTCACGGTGGTGAGCGTGATCAGGGGACCACCCACCCCGATCGTGCCGCTCCATTCGCCGGGCGCGGTCTCGGTCAGCGGGAAGTCCGATGACATCGTGCCATTGACCGTGGCTCCGGTCACGTTCGCGTCGATCGTACCTGGAATCCTTGCGGCGATGGAACCGTTGACGGTCGTAAGAGTCCACGGATCCGGGAACGTCAGCCCGTCGAGCGTCGCATCGACCGATCCGTTTACGGTCACTGCGGTCAGCAGGGTGGTCGTACTCGCGTCGATCGACCCATTCACCGTCACCAGGGTGCCCGGACGTTCGAGCCCCATCGCGGCCAGATCTCCGTTCACCGCCACGGCGGTATACAGCACGTCTGCAGGGACTTCGACCACGAATTCGATACTCACCCGGGATGACCCGCCTACATGGGCGTCGTCTGGATCACAGATGTTTGGCGGCTCCCCGGAGACGTCCGGGTAGATCGCGCAGATGATCATGCCCCCGGCGTGCTCCACGACCTCGATTTCCACGGTCGTCACATCATCGCCGTTTCCCCGTAGCTGTGCCGATACGGCGGCGGTTCGGCCCGCCACGCTGGAGGCGACGATCGGCCCGTTTACCCCGCGGATCTCCAGGTGGTCGTCAGCGTCGATCGTGCCATCCCAATCGAAGGTCGCAGTTTGCGGACCGGTGGGTCCTTCGTCGTCGTCGTTGCAACCGATACACAGGAGGAATGCTGGAGCGACGAGAAGCAGGGTGAGGAGGCGGTGGGGGTGAACCGGAGCAGCGAACGAGAACTTCATGGCGACCTCCCGGGAAGAGCAAAGACTCTGCCGACGAGCCAGGCCCCGGGGGAAAGGCTGGATCCCGTGGTTGAACTCATAAACGCGCTGTCAGTTCCACTGACGATCCGGACGCAGTTCTTGCCGCCCGAGCGGTGCGACCGGATCTTGTCCGCGTCCCGAAACACCCACCGTACACGCCCTGTCGGAGGCACCATGCGACGGCCCTTCGCGAATACCGTACTACTGTTTGCCAGTGTCGCTTTGCTCGTGACTGCGCCCGATCTGCAGGCCCAGTCCGCGGAAGACGATCCGGCTCTCACCCGGTTGCTCCGCTACCCGGACATCCACCAGGATCGGATCGCCTTCGTATACGCCGGCGATATCTGGACCGTCGCGAGCAGCGGCGGGCAGGCCCGGCAGCTCACCAGTCACACGGGCCTGGAGCTGTACCCGAAATTCTCCGCAGACGGACGGTGGATTGCGTTTTCGGCTGAGTACGACGGGACACGCCAGGTCTATGTGATCCCCAGCGAGGGTGGGACTCCCAGGCAGCTCACGTTCTACAACGACGTGGGGCCGATGCCACCACGCGGGGGGACGGACTACAGGATCTACGGATGGACTCCGGACGGCACGCACGTCGTGTTCCGTGCGAATCGCCTTCCCTGGGGACCGCGAATGGGGCGGCCGTACCAGGTCCCGGTGGCGGGCGGTCTCGAAACGCCGCTGGCGATTCCGGAGAGTGGCGGCGCCGACCTGTCGCCGGATGGTAGACAGGTCGTCTTCACGCCGAAGGACCGCGAATTCCGGACCTGGAAGCGGTACCGGGGCGGGAGGGCCCAGGACGTCTGGGTATATGACCTTGAAGCGAATACGGCCCGGCAGATCACCGACGCTCCGGCGACCGACAACCAGCCCGTGTGGGTGGATGGGACCGTCTACTTCACATCGGACCGAGAATGGAAGCTGAATCTGTACTCCGTGGATCCAAGCGGTGGAGACGCTCGACGGGTCACGAACCACACGGACTACGACGTACTGTGGCCGAGCGGCGGTCCCGAAGGCGTGGTGTACGAAAACGGCGGTTGGATCTGGCGGTTCGATCCGGAGTCGCAGGAGACGGCTCGGGTCCCGATCCGGGTCGCGGGGGACCTTCCGTTCACGCAGCCGGTGTTGAAGAACGTGTCCGACGGAATCCAGACAGCAGCGATCTCTCCGTCGGGAGCGCGCGCCCTGTTCGAGGCGCGCGGCGACTTGTTCACGGTGCCGGCGGAGTATGGCCAGGTCCGCAACATCACGCGCACGCAGGGCGTGCGAGAAATGGACCCGAGCTGGTCGCCCGACGGCCGCTGGATCGCATATCTGAGCGACCGGACGGGCGAGTACGAGATCTACGTCAGGTCGCAGGACGGCTCCGGCGAGGAGCGTCGCGTCACGACCGACGGTGAGATCTGGCGATTCCCGCCGGTCTGGTCGCCCGACTCGAAGCGGCTGGCCTTCGGCGATAAGCGCCAGCGGCTGCAGGTCGTGGACGTCGAGACTGGTCGGGTCACGGACGTGGATCGCAGCGGGACCAACGACATCACGGATTTCGCCTGGTCCCCGGACTCGAAGTGGATTGCCTACCGGAAGACCGCCGAGACGCGACTGGCGCAGATCTGGGCGTGGTCGTCCGGCGGCGGAGATCCGGTACCGCTCACCGACCCGATGGTCTCCAGCTATGCCCCGGCGTTCGATCCCGACGGTCGCTACCTGTATTTCCTGTCGAATCGGGACATGAACCTCACGTTCAGCGGCTGGGAGGCATTCTTCGTGTACACCGGGCCGGCCCGCGTGTACGCCGCGACCCTGGCTGCAGACGTGCCGCGACCATTTCAACCGCGCAGCGATGAGGAGGAGCCCGACGGTGCAGCGGACGAGGATGATGAGATGGAGAATGGCGGCGAGGACGACGTAGATGTCGAAGTCCGGATCGATGTCGAGGGCTTCGAATCACGAGTCGTGGCGATTCCCGGTCCTTCCGGGCGCTATGGAAACCTCGAGGGAACTACGAAGGGGGCGGTCTACACCTTCGCTCCAACCGGTGGAGGCACGCCGCCCGCGCTGAAACGATATCTGCTCGAGGATCAGAAGGAAGAGACGATCCTCGAGGGGGTCGGGAGCATCAGGATCTCGGCGGACGGTGAGAAGGTCCTGTACTCGGCCAACGGGAAGTGGGCAATCTCGGACCTCGCCGCCGATCAGACGGTAGGCAAGGAATCGCTCGATCTGTCCGGCATGCAGGCCACGATCGATCCGCGCGCCGAATGGTCGCAGATGTATACGGACGCCTGGCGTATCACCCGGGACTGGTTCTACGATCCCGGCATGCACGGCGTGGACTGGGAACTGATGCGCGAGCGGTATGGCGCGCTGGTTCCCTACGTGGCCCACCGGCGTGACCTGGACTACATCCTCGGCGAGCTGGGTGGAGAGCTGAACGCCGGACACGTGTACGTGCAGTCCGGTGACGAGCCGAGCGTCGAAAGGAAGAGTCACGGGTTGCTGGGTGCCGAACTGGAGGCCGATCGATCGGGCCGCTACCGGATCGCGAAGATCTTCCGGGGCGAGAACTGGCATGACGGTTTCCGGTCGCCGCTCACAGAGCCCGGCGTGGACGTGCAGGAGGGGGATTTCCTGCTGGCGATCGACGGTCAGCAGCTCACGACGGCAGACAATCCGTATCGTCCCCTGCAGGGAAAGGCCGGCCAACCTGTAACTCTGACCGTGGGAACGGACGCTGATGGAGGCGGCTCGCGGGACGTCATGGTCCGGCCGACCGCCAGCGAGACCAGTCTCAGGTACCTGGACTGGGTCGAGGACCGGCGGCGCCGGGTGTCCGAGGCGTCGGGCGGGCGGATCGGGTACGCCCACCTCCCGAATACCGCCGTAGAGGGGAACCGGGAGTTGTTCCGTAACTTCTATCCCCAGAGCGACTTCGACGCGCTGATTCTGGATGAGCGCTACAATGGCGGCGGGTTCATCCCGGTCGAGATGATAGAGCTGTTGAGCCGACCCGTTCTGAGTTACTGGGCGCGGCGCGGGATTACGCCGATGCGATCGCCCGGATTCGCCCACACCGGCCCCAAAGCGATGCTGATCAACGGGCTCGCCGCCTCAGGCGGCGATGCTCTACCGTTCTACTTTCGTCAGCAGGAGCTGGGAACGCTGATCGGCACGAGGATGGGAGGTCGAGAACGAGGGCGTGGCCCCAGATATCGAGGTCGTGGATCGCCCCGATCTCGTGGCGCAGGGAAGGGATCCGAGCCTCGAGAAAGCGATCGAGGTTTTGCTGGAGGAACTCCGGCAGGTTCCCCCGGTACCCGGTGAGCAACCTGCGCCATGGGTTGACCCGCATGCGAACGGGCCCTGATGCCCTTCCGCTCGGTATCCGATTTGTCGATCTTTGTCCGTTCTTGTGCGCCGACCGGGGCGGCGCGCGTGTTCCTGCGTCCTGATTACTGGAGTGTGAATGGCTAACGTCGCCGAACGTATGCGAGCCAGCCGCGTGTGGGGCGTGCTCGCCGTGTATCTCGGCGCATCGTGGGTCGTGCTCCAGATCGTGGACGTCGTCAAGCAGAATCTGGGCTTGCCCGACTGGGTGTTTCCGTTCGCGCTTCTCCTGTTGCTGATCGGGCTTCCGATCATCCTCGCGACAGCGTTTCTGCAGGGCGGACGGGCGCCTGTTGCGACCACGAACGCGGAGCCGACCGGGGATGAAGAGGCTCGCGAGTCGAATGCGTCGTCAGCGGCCGATCCCGTATCTGCCGGCCGGCACCTCTTCACATGGAAAAACGCGCTGCTCGGTGGGGGACTGGCCTTCCTGTTCCTTGCAACTGCCACCGGCCTGTTCATGTACATGCGGACGAGCGGAATCGGACCGGTCGGATCGCTGGTCGCGGCTGGCGTGCTGGAGGAGCAGGCCCGGGTCGTGCTCGCCGAGTTCGAGGCCGAGGATGAGTCGCTGGGACGGACGGTTACGGAATCGTTCCGAGTCGACCTGGCCCAATCTCCAATGGTGACCCTGGTCGAACCTGACTCTATCCTCGACGCCCTCTCCCGCATGGGCCTTCCGAAGGACACGGACCTCACGGAGCAGACTGCCCGTGAATTGGCACTGCGGGACGGGATTCCGGCGGTGATTGCCGGCGAGATCGCATCCCTCGGAGCGGGTTTCGTACTTACCGCCCGGCTCGTGAGCGCTACGGATGGCGCCGTCCTCGCCTCGGCCCGGGCCTCTTCCAAGAGCCCGGACGGTCTCGTCGACGCGATCGACGAGGTCTCCTCGGGTCTTCGGGAGCGAATCGGTGAATCATATACGTCGCTACGTCAGACCCCATCTCTCGCCCACGTGACCACGGGCTCGCTGGAGGCGCTGAAGAAGTACACGCAGGCCTACGACGTCCGGCACCGGGACGAGGACTCCGAAGCGGCGATCCGTCTCCTCGAAGAGGCGGTTGAGATCGATTCCACCTTCGCGCTCGCCTGGCGTGACCTGGCCACGATCATCGACAACATCAACGGCAGTTGGGACCAGCAGATCAAGGCGACGGAGGCCGCCTATCGGCATCGCGACAGGCTTTCCGACCGCGAGAAGTACCTGGTCCAGGCCTCGTATCACTCCGATATCACCGAGGACTACGGACAGGTGATCCAGGCGTATGAATCCATGTTGCGTCTGGATCCTGACGATGCGCAGGCGCAGAACAACATCGGATTCGCCTACTGGCAGATGGCCGACTTCGAGAACGCGCTTCTCTGGTACCAGAAGGCGCACGACGCAGCGCCCGATGTTTCGCTTCACCTCGCGAACGTGGCGGTCGCGAATGCCAATCTCGGAAACCTCGATGCAGCCGCGGAGGCCTATGCCGGGCTGGATTCTTTCCCGCCGAATGCCACCTGGGA
>JBDGUY010000127.1:0-5742 GCA_039585935.1 Gemmatimonadota bacterium | reverse complement strand
CCGCGACCCCTTCTCCCTCCGCGCTCCGTCCTCGTGCCAGACTACCCTGTTCGGACGGCGCCCGTTCCGTCCGAAGCCCGACTCGCATACTCTTGGGTCGCGCCGACCCGAGGGAGGGCGCCGAGGCCAGGACTCCAGAAATAAGGACGGACCCATGACACGCACCCGGTTCGGGCTGTTCCGCCTGTGCGCAATCGCATCCACCGTAACCCTGCTGCTGACGCTTGCCGTCAACCCGCCGGTACAGGCACAGGAAGCTGCCGCATACGCGATCGCAGTGACCCCGACGAGCCTGGAAATGGCGGCGGGAGAGACCGCGCATATCGAAGCAGTGGTCAAGGACGCGTCTGGCAACGCGGTAGACGCCGAGGTCCGGATGTTCACCCGCGGTGCGGACGGAATCCTGGTGGGAAGGGACGGAACCGTCGAGGCGAAGACCGGCGGCTCATTCCAGGTCCTCGTGTTCGCTCGACCGCCGGAGGGTTCGTTCCTGAGGTCCGAAGTCCCGGTCGAAGTCGCCTGGCCACCGGTCGAGTCGATTGAGATGGCCGTGTTTCCCGATCGCCTGTATGCAGGGAACATGTACCGGGTCCGGGCAGAGGCGTGGGCCGAAGGCGAGCTGCTGCGGACCGACCTCGCCCCGACGCTTCGCAGCTCCGATCCCGAGGTGCTCTCAGTCGGGGCCGCCGGCGGGCTCAGAGCGGTCGCGCCGGGTTCCGCCCGCCTCACCGCCACGGCGGACGGATTCGATAGGACGTGGGACGTGGAGGTGTACGAGAGTCCCGTCCGCAGTGTGCGGGTCTCGGCCCCGCGCACCACGGTCCGCACTGGAGACGTCGTCCCGATCAAAGCGGCCGCGCTCGATGACGCAGGACGGCCGGTAGCCCATGCCCCCCTGAACTACAGTGTCGAAGCGTTTCCGATCGACACGTTGATCGCACCGCCATCGGCGGCCCAGGTGGCTGATGATGGCAGGTTCGTAGCCGAGAAGCCGGGCGCCTACGTAGTGCACGCGTCTTCGGGGCACGCCACGGGATCTATCGAACTCCGGGTCGAGGGACGGGAGGTGGCCGAAACGGTCGAACTTCTCGGTCACGGCGCTGTGTCCGATGTGCACACGTCCGATCTCTGGGTGTGGGAAGGCGAGGATGGCCGTGACTACGCCGTGACGGGCACATGGAGTGGCGCGGGAAAGGCGTACTTCTGGGATGTGACCGATCCGACCGCGATCGCGAAGATCGACAGCTTCCAGGTGGACGCCCGCACGGTCAACGATGTGAAGGTTTCGGAAGACGGCCGGGTCGCTGTAATCAGCCGAGAGGGGGCTTCGAACCGCAGGAACGGCATTGTCATTCTCGACGTCAGCGACCCGCGCAACGTCACCGAACTGTCTCGGTACGACGATGGACTCACGGGCGGCGTGCACAACGTGTTCATCTCCGATGGACACGTCTTCGCGCTCAGCGCAGGCCAGCGCTACGACATTCTCGACATCCGCGATCCGTCGAATCCCACCAGGGTCGGGAGCTTCGAGCTCGACACGCCGGGGCACTCGATTCACGACGTCTGGGTGGAAGATGGAATCGCCTACTCCTCCAACTGGTCTGATGGAGTAGTGATGGTCGACGTCGGGAACGGAGTCGCGGGAGGATCCGTGGCCAACCCGGTGATGATCGGGAGCTACGCGTATCCATCGGGCGGCAACCACGCGGCATTTCCATTCCGCAGTCAGTCGACCGGGAAATTCTACGTGATCGCGGGAGACGAGATCATGCCTGAGTGCTCGGACCCCGACAAGCCGTGCGTCACCGAAGGGTACATTCACTTCATCGACTTCACGGATCCGGACAAGCCGGTGGAGGTCGCACGATACCAGGTGCCGGAAGCCGGAACCCACAACTTCTGGGTCGAAGGAGACCGATTGTACGTGGCGTATTACAACGGGGGTCTACGGGTGGTGGACATCTCGGGCGATCTGATGGGCGACCTGTACCGTCAGGGCCGAGAGATAGCGGTCTACCGGGCCTGGGATGCCGATGGCTTCGTCGCGAATTCGCCCATGACCTGGGGCCCGCAGCCGCACAAGGGCAACCTGTTCTTCAGCGAGTTCAACTCGGGCCTGTGGGCCGTCCGGCTCGATCCGGTCCGGGAGCTCGTTCCGTGAGATTGGCACGCGAATGGATGGTCTGGACCGCGGCGGCGTTCATTACATGGAACGCGGTTGGTCCAGGAGTCATTCCGGTCGCAGCCCAGCAGTCCGGCTCCAGTGGGCCGCCCGAGTCGGAATACTGGATATACGTGGCGGCCGAGTCGGAAGACGAGGTCGCGCTGATTCGATTCGGACCCGGTGGGGCGAGCGTAGAGGAGGCGATTCCGGTCGGCTCCTACCCGACCGACATCGACGGACCGCATGGGATCGCGGTACACCCTGATGGATCGCGGTGGTACGTGTCGATCGCGCATGGTCTGCCATACGGTGAGGTCGTCGCCTACTCCACCGAAACGAACGAGCGCGTGGGACGTGTCACGGCAGGGTTGTTTCCGGCGACGATGGCCGTAGATCCTGCCGGGTTGTTGTTCGTGGCGAATTTCAATCTGCATGGGGACCACGTCCCGAGTTCCATTTCCGTTATCGAGACGGGTTCCATGCTCGAGCTGACGCAGATCGAGACCTGTACGATGCCACACGGCGCCCGACTCAGTCCGGACGGGATGATGGTGTACTCGGTCTGCATGATGGACGACCAGCTGGTCGAGATCGACGCTCGCACCCTGTCGGTGAGCAGGCGATTCGGACTGGCGCCGGGCCGAGAGGCATTGCTATCGGGCCAGGGCGAGGGAGCGTCGTCGATGGCCTCGATGCAGGGCGCGGAGCACCAGGGACACGCAGGCGCCAGGTGCGGGCCGACCTGGGTGGAGGCATCGCCGGATGGGGAGGTCGTCTACGTCGCCTGCAACAAGAACGCGGAAGTCCTGGAGCTGGATCTCGCGGACGGAAACGTGCGACGGAGATTCCCTACCGGTAAGGGCCCCTACAACCTGGCGGTCAGCCCCGATGGCCGGAGCCTGGTCGTAACGTTCAAAGGGGACCAGGCAACGGGCATATTCAACCTTGCGACCGGAGCATCGAAGGTTGTGCCGAATACGCGCCGTGTGCCGCACGGCGTGGTGATCAGCCCCGATTCGCGGTATGCATTCGTCTCCGTCGAGGGGATAGGCGGAGAGCCGGGAACGGTTGATGTGATCGACGTCGCCAGCGCTGAGGGCGTCGCGCGTGTTGAAATGGGGAAGCAGGCCGGTGGCATCGGATTCTGGAAGATCACGCCGTAGCCGGGCGCGGGGCTCACTTCCCCGGCGTTCCGGGTTCGGCAGATTCTTTTCGGGTCTTTCGCAGCCGGCAACGAGGCTGAAACTTCCGCGAAGTCGCGCTCGTCGGGCAGGATGAGCCGAAGGACGCGGGGAGTGGTGGCAATGGCGCGGCATACAGCCGTAAACGCTAACACGCCGGAGCGAAGGAATACCCGATGAACACCGATCGATCGATCGTGCACCTCAGGCGTTATCTGGCCGCAGCCCTGTTCGGGCTCGGTATCTGCGTGTTTCAGGTAGCGACGCCTCGCGTCGCGCTGGCCCAGGAGACCGGGACCTGGAACGAAACCACCGACCCGGCCGAAGATCTCGAGCAGCAGGGAGCCGGATTCGAGATTACCGGGTACCTGGGCGTGCTGACGCCGCTGTCCACTCTGGCCAACCAGGGTGACACGTTGAAGGCGGAATTCACGACCGCCGTCAGCTATGCACTGGGCATCGACTACTGGTTCTCCGGTGGGTTCGGGATCGGCGCATTCGGCGGCTACACGCAGCCGGAAATGACGATCTTCCTGGTGGAGGAGGCCGGGTCGTTTCCGAGGGAATTGAATCTCGGCAACGTCGACTACTGGTACGGCGTGCTGACAGCCATGTACCGACCGCAGCTCGGTGGCAACAAGGCGATTCTGCGCCCCTACTTCCTGCTGGGAGGGGGTATCAAGTCACTCGGGTCCAGCGCGATCGATCTCGGGGACGGTGAGACGTTCAGCGTCGAGAGTTCCACCAAGCCCGTGCTCGCCGTCGGGGCCGGAGCGCACCTGATCCTGTCGAAGTCGTGGTTCCTGCGCCTGGACGTACGGGACTTGATTTCACAGTTCGATCCGGAGCCGTTCGAGGACGCCAAGCTGCAGAACGACCTGTTCACGTCGGTCGGTTTCGGGTACGCGTTCCATTGAGCGGACGTCCAACCTGCGGATGGTGATGCCGACCGGCATCCGGGAGCTGATTTCAGAGGATCGAATCCGCTCCCGCGTCATGGAACTGGCGCAACAGATCGACAGGGATTACGCCGACGCCGGGGAGATCCTCATCCTCGGCGTCCTGCGCGGTTCCTACATCTTCGTGGCCGACCTCTCCCGGGCTCTTTCCATTGACCGTCGTGTAGACTTCATCGCGCTTTCCAGCTACGAACGCGACGCGCGGCAGGCCGGGGTGCGCCTGATCATGGATACCCGGGTTCCCATCGAGGGTAGACATATCCTGCTGGTAGAGGACATCCTCGACACGGGCAGGACGCTGTCGTACTTGCTCGAGGTGCTCTCGGCGAGAAAGCCTGCATCGATCCGGAGTTGTGTGCTGGTGCGAAAGCCGACACAGGAAACGCAAGTGATGGCCGATTACCTCGGCTTCGACATTCCGGACGACTGGGTGGTCGGCTACGGACTGGATTTTGACGACCGATTCAGGGCTCTTCCGTTCATCGGGAGCCTGGACCCGGATGCGCTCGACTGACGGCTTTCCATCGGTGAACCGACCTTCCGGAGACTCGCTGGCTCACCGACGTCCGCCTGGCACGGACGGTTCGTGCCACCTTGTCCCAATGTCAAATCGGAGGACTCATCGCAATTCCCGACGATAGCATTAACTTGTTATATTACAAGACGATGAAGCAGGAACGAGCCACGGGCCGTTCTGGCACAAAAGATGCACCTACCCGGGGGACTCTTTTTGCCTCGGAATCGGAGAGTGCAGGGGCAGCGGGACGATCGGACACGATGGCCGACCACGACTGACGTAGAACGAGATATGAGGAACAAATCATGACTACGAACTCCCCGGTGACGGATACGGCGACCGAAGAGCGTCGCAGGACGGACGGGGTCAGGGTGATCCAGGACCATCAGCACACGGTCGAGATCGTGTCTGATTCCGGCGAGGGCGCGCAGAAGTGCGGCCAGATCTTCGGCTCAGTGAGCGCGAAGATGGGAAATGGCGTGTGGACGGTCGAAATCATCCCGGCCGAGATCCAACCGCCCGCGCGCAGCCCTGCGGGAGCGAGCGGCAACCGCATCCGGATCGGGACCGATGAGGTCACGAACTGGGGGGACCGGACGAATGTCTGCGTGGCGTTCAACGAGCAGGTTCTCCTCGCCCGGCACCGTCTCGATGGGCTCGAGAGCGATGCGACGCTGCTGGTCGAAAGCATGTGGAAGGATCACCGGGACGAGGACATCCGGGCCGAGTGGGCAGCCGCGATGGAAGAGCTGTCCACTGCCGGATATCGGATCGTAGAAGTCCCGATGGAAGAGCAGTGCCTGACCGTCGTGGACGATGCCCGCAAGGGCAAGAACATGTTCGCGCTGGGAATGCTGTGCTGGATTTTCGACCGTGATCTCAATCTTGCGAAAGAGCAGATCGCGCACGCGTTCCGGA
>JBDGUY010000126.1:0-5744 GCA_039585935.1 Gemmatimonadota bacterium | reverse complement strand
AGGCGAGCCTCAGGCCCTCGAGATCCTTTTTGAAGTGAACCTCGGCCCCGACTGGTGCTATACCGTTGTAGATGTCGATGTTGTCGCCGTAATACGCGTTCCGGTACACCCCGAAGAAGTCTCCGTCGTAGCCCCAGTGGGTATGCCCCTCGCGGTAGAATCCCTGCAGCGAGAACCAGTCCTCGTCCCACGACACGCTGCCCCGGTAGACCTTGACGCGCTCCAGGGACTGCAGCTCGAGCGGCTCGCCATCGACCTCGATCGTCTGACGCCGGCCGCGGTTCTCGTAGAAGATCTCGTCGATCTGATTGACGCCGACGTTCCCGAGCACGTTGACGGAGAGCGTTCCGATCAGGTTCTCCGCCGGCTGGACCTCGGCCTCGACGAAGAACGACTGCTGATGGTCGAAGCCGAGGTAGGCGGGCAGCTCCGTCTGTGGGGTCTCGGCCGGGGGAGTGCTGATCTTGCTGCCCCCGGTGTTGTAGGTCTCGAATTCCATCCGGAGATTCGAGATGCGCACCCGCTTCAGAATGTCCGTTGCGCGCGCCGCATCATCCCCGCGGGCCTGCAGCGTGGCCTGTGCCGGCTGAATGGACGCGAAGTGCGCGTCGATCGCGGCGAGATCCACGTCCGGCCCGTACGGATTCAGGGTATAGGCGCTCTGCAGCGCGTAGAACGCGGCCCGTGGATAGAGGTTGTAGAGACCGCGCGTGTCGGTCGGGCCCTTCGCGGTTACGCCCCACCACTCCTCGTTCATGTTGTTGCTGCCCTCGACGTAATCCTCCGGGTAGGCGTCGTTGGCCCACGATGCGTTGGTGTCGTGAACGTCGAGGAACTCCTCCTGGCGAAACTTCCACCAGCCGTCGCTCCACTGAAAGGTCAGGCCGCCGATCGAGTTGCCGACCAGTCCCTTACCGCTCGAGTTCGCGTAGATCTCCTTCCACTGCCCGAGCAGGTAGCGGGCCTGCGTATACTGGTCCTCCCGCATCTCCCTGGCATTCCAGGCGTCCGCTCCGAACTCGGTCAGCATGATCGGAATACCGAGCTTGTCCCGGACTTCCTCGAACATGTCCCGGAACGAGATCCCCCGGTAGACGTTGGCCCCGAACACGTCGAGGCCTTCCATCTCCTCGGCGATGATGTCGATGTACTGGAGGTCACCGTTGGCCATGGCGACCGGAATACCCGTGTTCCGCGCCTGGATCGCTCGGGTGATCTCGCCGAACAGCGAATACAGGTGACGGGCCTTTGCCGCGTCCCGCTCCCCTTCCGGAAGGTCCTCGGTCTCCGCCGAGCTCCAGGTGAGGCCGTAGTTGTTCTCGTTGCCGAGCAGCCACATCAGCACCCCGGGGGTCCCGCGGAAGTCATCGACCATCTCGAGGACCTCGGCCGTCAGCATCTCACGCGTGCGGGGGTGCGAATAATCGGTGGACTCGATCCACACCCCATCCACCGTCACGCCATAGCGGCCAACCGCATGATTCAGAACCGTGAAGATGCCGTAGCGCTCGTAGATGTACTGCACCCAGCGGGGCGGCACTCCGACGTACTGCCTGATCGTGTTCACCCCCATGCTCTGAAGCAGCGTCATCTCGCGGTCGAGCGCGGCGATGATCATCTCGTCCGGGTCCGACCAGAAGGTGTAGGCGTAGTTCTGCCCGATCGGGAAGTAGTCCCAGTTCATCCCGAGGACCATGAACGGTTCGCCGTCGACCTGCAGGGTCCAGCCCGACGCGTCCTCGACGAGACGGACCTGCGGAGCCTGGGCCTGCGCCGTCGCCGATCCGACGAGCAGCAGCGCCACCGTGATCGCGGCGAGACGGAGGCCCGGGGTCAAGAGGGAGTGGAGTCGGTTCGAGCTCATGAGAGCCTCCTCAAGCGGAACTTCGGCGTGCCGCGCGGGGACGTGCGGGCGTCGGGCGGCCGGAGCACGGCCGTGAAGTGGGTCCGGGAATCGAGTGGGACGGGCAGATCATGGCAGGTTTCCCTGCCGACCGGCCTGGCCCGAGCAGTGGTTATCGCTGACAGTTGTCCGCACCTCGATGAAGTTGGCGCGCATCGGTCTGTCCGCCTGCCGAAGACACCTCGTCGCGTCGACGGAAGGTCTTTGTTCGGTCTCCGAACAAAGTGCCGCGGGGGTGGACTGCTGTCAAGTGGAAGTGCGAGGTGGGCTGCGCGGCGGGAGTGGGTATGGGTCCGGGCTGCGCGCGAGCGCGACCTCCGGCTCGAACCAGATCTTTGCCTGGCCGCCAGGCCCGTTGACGTGGATGCGGACCCGCCGGCCCGTTCAGCCTCCCGCCGGCTCCGCCAGCACGGCCTCCTCCAGCACCCCCAGCGCAGCCGCGAATACCCGGAACAGGGCGCGCGACTGCTGCTGCTCCTCTACCTGTCTGGCCAGCGGCGGATCACCAGTTGCCCCGCATCAGGGCGGTGTCTCCCATGAACGCGAACTGGATGTCCTTGACGTAGCGCCGGGTAATTTCGCGCATGGTGCCGAAGTCTACTTTGCGCATGCGCTCGGAGGATTTCGTAGCCATCTCTACGTCACCGAAGTACAGGTGAGCGCGCGCCAGTGACGCGGCTTCACCGTCCGATGTCATCCGTTCCAGCAATCGATCAAGCTTGAATCCCTCGAGCCACCGATTCCATCCTGGTGGCCGGTAGCCGAAGGGATATTCGTCGCGCGCATTGTCAGCAATCGTCTCGCGTACGATGTCCATCGCTTCTGCTGGTTCGGAGGTGCTCACGTAGATGAGGCCTGCGGGACGGGCGTAATCGAGGACAGTTGCGTAGGCCGCGTAGGACAAAGCCTCGCGATCCCGGATCCGTTGATCGAGCTGGCCCGACAACAGCGCGAGCAACGCCCGAAAACGGAAGTAGTCCGAGTCGGTCGGAATCGGGCCACCGAAGCAGGCGACAATGTAGTTCGTGGGCAGCGTCTGGTCTTCCCACCGCCAGGTCGAACTCCGGGTCGGGATTGGAGGTGGAAGCGTCCACCGGTAGTCTCCGGCCGGCAGACGACCGAGTGTCGACGCGACCAGTGAATCGAGTCTCGGCTGCGAGACGTCGCCGACGACGGCCAGGAGCAATCTCGAAGTCACGAACTGCTCGTCCCGGTAGCTCTCGAGCTCAGACCGCGACAGCGAATCCAAGGATGCGGGCGTCCCTTCGGGATCGATCGCATAGGGATGTCCCCGGAACGCGCTGGACCGCAGACCGCCGAAAATCCGGAGGTCGGGCTGCGTATCCCGTCGCCAAGCGCGCGCCATGAGCTCCCGCCGAGCGCGTTCGACCGACGCGTCCGACAGCTCAGACCCCATGACCTGGCGCACGAGCCCCGACCAGGAGGAGTCGAGGTCTTCCCTCAGACCCACGAATCCGGTCACAGTCCAGTCGGGGGTCGTTTCGAAGATCGGTCGGCTTCCCGTGCGCTCGACCGCGTTTCCGCTCTCGAGCGCGGAGGCACGCAGCAGGAAAGGCTCGATACCAGCGTTCAACTCGGTCAGCTGGCGCGTTCCCCCCAGGAAATACAGGCGCACGGCCACCAGTCTGCTCCCCTCGCGGATCCGCTGGATGACACGTACCCCTGAGACTTGCCGGACTACGGCGGGCAACTCCGATTGTGGCGGTGGTCCGAGATTCGCTAGCGCCTGTGTGGCGCGAAAACCAGAGTCCAGACCAAGTGCGGCGAGTCCCAACAGGCACCAACGAGCGACCCTCAAGATCCCCCCTCGAACATGCTGCGGACTGCTGCGATCGCGTCGTCCGGGCCCAGGACTCCGATCACGATCGGCTGCATCGATATGTACTCCCGCGCGAACTGTTTCAGCTCTTCGGCGCCCAGGGCGTTCGCCCGCTCGAAGGAGGTCAGGTAATAGTCCAGACCCGCGCCTGCCCACAGCGCAGCCAGCTCCGGCGCGAGCACAGAGGCCGCTTCTGCGGCGATCGCCGCTTCAACCTCTCGCCGTCGTTTAGCGATGCGTATGTGCCCCTGGGTGACGCCAGTCAACTCATCCATGCGGTCGAGCTCGTAGAGCAGGGTCTCGACGGCGCCCGGTGCCAGCTCGACCGACGTCTTACCGACGATCTCGATCTGACCAACACACCCGGTCGGGTAGGTGGAGCCCTGCAAAGAATGAAACAGCCCGGTGGCGACGAGCCGCTCCTGAAGTGCGGAGTCGGTTTCGTTGATCAGTCCGAGCAGCACACTCGCCGCGATCGTCGCGGCGGGGTCCGTGCGATAGCTCGGACCGCGAAACGCAACACGAATCGTGACATCCGGCACGTAACCCACGACTGTGAGGACCCGCGAACGGTCCAGAGGCTCGATCGGAGCCAGCTGCCTGATCCCGGCCACATCCCGTCCCCGGCTCCATTCCCCGAAGTGGCGCACTGCCGCATCGTGCACGGCGGCCGGTTCGACATCCCCCGTGACGATGAGGGCCGAGTTGTTGGGCACGTAATAGCGCCCGTACGCATCCGCGATCCGCCCGCCGCTCATCTCGGCCAGGGAGAGGCTGTCGCCCCCGACGTCCCTCCGATGCCATGCGGCGCCCCACAGGACCCGATCCACGTGGCGCTTCAGAGTCACCTCGGGATCCGTCTGCCTGCGCTCCAGTTCATCGAGAACGACCACTTGTTCCTCTTCGATGTCGTCATTCCCGAAGTCGATCTCCCGGACGAGATCGCCGAGAAGGCCGATTCCCTTCTCCGTTCGATCCGAAGGAAGCACGAGGAAGTAGCTGACCACCTCAATACTGGTAAGTCCCTGCTTGATTCCGCTCAGTTCACCGACCGCGACGTCGAACGCGCCGGGGCGTCGACCGTACGAGCGAAACGTCAGGTGCTCCATCAGGTGAGCCAGGCCTTCCTCTCCCTGGGCCTGCAAGTCCGCTCCACCGCGCACCGCGAAAAGCACTGTGGCGAGAGGAGCGGCGTGGTTCTCGATCACGACGACATCCAGGCCGTTGTCGAGCTGCCAGCGATGCACAATCCCGCCCGGACCTTCCTGCGCAAAGGTCGCAGACGTCCCGGCGACCGCCACGCAGACGGCCGCTAGAACGATGCTGCACAATATACGACTGAATCCTGAACCGAGCGATACGGGGCGTGCGGGTGTGGAACGGGAACCAGGGTAGCTGGAGATCAAGCCCTTCGATCCTTCGGACACGGCAGCCTTCCTCGGAAGCCGGAGGGGGCCGCTTCGCCGCACCCAATATACGAGAATGGGATTTCAGTGTCTAAGGTTGCGGCCGGTCCGACGCGCCGGAACAAGACTCTCCTGCACACATCATTGGCTGCATCGCGGGAGTACCTCAGCGACTCTCAGCGGAGGAATCTCGGAAAGTGATCAGTGCGCCGCATACCTTGCGGCATTCTCGTCAGGGGGCCGGCGTGGGCGACTCGGTGAGCGCAGGATTCAGAGAGTTGCCGGCACCGCCAGCACCGCCTCCTCAAGCACCCCCAACGCCCCCGCGAACACCCGGAACAGAGCCCGCGACTGCTGCTGCGTGACCGCGATCGAGATCGCGACGTCCGGACCCGGCATGTAGGCGGCGAGCGTGCCCCAGAACCCCGTGTGCATGTACAGGGCGAGTCCGTCGCGATCGAGCACCTCGACGCCCATGCGGTAGCGGCCCGGCACCATCGGCATGCCGGAAAGGTCGGGCCCCTGCCCCGCTCCCTCCACCGTGGTGAGCATCGTGTCCGCCGTCGCCGCGTGCCGGTACACGCCGCCCGTGAAC
>JBDGUY010000125.1:0-5757 GCA_039585935.1 Gemmatimonadota bacterium | reverse complement strand
CGCTATCCATCGATTCCATTCCAGCTCGTCGAGCCCGCTGGTGACCATCGCGGCCTCCAGCCCGGTGGCAGCACTGAGCGTTTCGCTCTCGACGCGTTCGCCCAGCGCTGCGGCTGCAGTGAGGATTCGCTGCGCCGGTTCGCTCAAGCGTCGGAATCCGATCCGGATCGCGGCCGTGACCGTGTCGGGCAGATCGCCCGGATACGTCTGGTCCATGGTATGGAACGGCTGCGGCCAGGTGGGCTGCTGATCGATCTCGAGACCGAGCCTGACGCCATTCAGCAGGTCCACCGCGAATAGAGGCAGACCGGCCGAGTCCACGGTAATCCGTCGGGCCAGCCGCTCGACCCCGGACGGATCGAGATCGGGAAGCATCGAGCGGGTCAACTCTTCGATCGCCCGCGCGCCCAGTGGTTCGAGCTTCAACGCGGCGCCGGCGATGTCTCGTCCGATCCGACTTCTCAGTTCGTCGATTTGAGGCTTCGGGGGATAGCCCTGCAGAGTGAGCAGCAGGCTGCACGGCTCTCCAGACAGGTCTCGCAGCATGGCGGGAAGCGCCCGGGCCGTGGCCGAGTCCAGGTGCTCGGCGCTGTCGATCCACAACACCAGGGGCCTCAGCTCCGCGGCTGCGAGGGCGAGCTCGGTAAACGCCTTCGGCATAGATCGTGGTGTCGCGCCCTCCGCGTGATCTCGAAGCGCGGGATCCTGCCATCCTGTCTGTTTGAGCAGCATGGCGAGAGCCTCGGGTGTGGCCACGGCCGCGCCTTCGGTCGCGAGCAATCCTCCTGCCGCGAGGCCGAAAAGCGCCGACCAGTCGGAGGACCCATCCGAATCGACGGCCCTGAAGCTGGCCACGGCCGCCCCCTCCAGTCGCGCCCGCGCCAGGACCTCTTCCGCCAGGCGTGTCTTGCCGGAACCGGACTCTCCGTGGCAGACGATCACGGCCGGCTGGCGTTCCTTCATGCTCGAGCGCACCGCCGAGACCATCGTCTCCAGTTCACGCTCTCGGCCGACGAGGGGCATCCGCCGCGCCCAGACGTCTTCCGCGGGTATCTCCTCGGGCAGCTTCCAGGTGCGCTCCTGCTGCACACGCCCGGCGAGCGCAGCCGTATCCGGCTCGGGTTCGATACCGAGCTCGTCTTCCAGCCGGCGGGCAAACTCCTCATACATGCTGAGCGCCGACGCCCGCTCCCCTCGCAGGGCAGCCGCCTCCATCAACAGGCGGATCGCGCCATCCGAGAACGGGTCGAGAGCCAGCGCCCTGCGAGCGATGTCCTGAGTTCCCGCTTCATCGCCCCGAGCCAGCAGTGTCGATCCGAGAGCCTGCATGGCCGCCGTCGACACACTGGTCCAGTGCAGGCGCTCGGCCGAAAGCCAGTCTTCGAACGAGCTGCAGTCCGGAACCGCGAAGCCCTCCATCCACGAGCCGCGGACGAGCTCGACCGCCTCAGCCCAGCGCTGCCCGGAGACCATCCGATCCAGTGCGTCCACATCGAGGCTCACGGCGGAACTATCAAGCACGACCTGATCGCCGACCGAGTCGAACAGGTCTTCATGGCCTTTCCTGCGAAGCACTCGCAGCGCCTCGTTCAGCGAACCGCGCGCGGTTGCATCCGGCTTGTCGCCCCACAGAAGACCGACAAGATGCTCGCGGGAACGGCGGTGACCCGGTGAGCGAGCCAGGTACAAGAGCAGGGCGAGATTCTTTCGCCACAGCAGTTCACGGGCCGGCTCGCCACCGTCCACGAGGATTTCGACGGGCCCGAGGGTTCGCAGGGTAATCACGTTCCGCACTCCGCTTCCGTCTGTTCGAGAATTGCCGCTATCCGCCGGCGCACAGGGAGGATCGTCGGATCCGGATCGTTCCACAGACGCAGGACTTCCCTCGCCCGAGTCCGAACGAGATCGCAGCGTGGCAGCCCCGCTACGGGCTCGTCGCCGGTCAGGCGGCCGGCTAGCTCGACCGCCATGGCACGGGCGTGCACCCCGAACGCGGCGTCCACCTCGGCCGCCTGCGCGAGCCCGGCTGCCGTTCCTTCCTCGAGATCCGTGTTCTCGTGCCAGTACAGCGTTCGCAGCGCCGCGATCGTGTCGCCCGCCTCCGCCTGCCACCCGGCGCGAAGCCAGTAAGTCGCGGCCCGACCGAACGGATCCGCCCCCAGGGCAACGGAATCGTAGGCGACGAGAGAATCCGTCGCTCTCAGGGCGCGGCGGAACTCCCGGGCGGCGGCGAGCGTGAGTCCATCCAGCAGCCTTGATTTCCGGCTCGTGGTGCTCGGCCCGAGCAGCGATTCCAGCACGCGCAGGGAGTCGGACCAGGCGGCAGCCTCAGCCCCTCGTTCTGCTCGTGCTGCCAGACTCGCCAGTCCGAACGCGACCCTCGCACGCAAGATTGGCTGCTCGTCGGCCAGGTCGGCCCAGAGGACCGCGAGCGTGTCGGCGCCGGCTTCCGCGTCTTCGAGACCAAACCCTTCGAGGCCAAGGGCATACGGGATCACGCGCCACTCCGCCGCCTGCATCCGGGCCTGCAGTCGCACCCCGGGGAGTCGGGTCTCAGGGACGATCGCATCGAACGAAGCCAGGGCGCCTGTGATCCGCCCCTGGCCGAGCTTCCCGAGCGCGATCGCGAGCAGCCCTCCCGCGGCGTCATCGGGACTGCGGATGCGCTGCGCGACACCGAAGAGGTTGCTGCCCAGCATCTCCTGCGCCGTTGGAATATCAACGTAGCGCACCCAGCGGCAGCCCAGGCGCAGCAGATCGCGCGCGCCCTCGGGACCGAAGCTCTGAACCAGCTGCTCGAACCCGTGCGCGGCCTCATCTTCCGTCCCGAACCGTTGCAGCCAGGCCTGCCGCCAGATGCGGGAATAGTCGACTTCGTGCTGTTCCGGCGGTCCGAAGTTCGCGTTCAGGTGGTCCAGGGTTCGTTGGGCCTCCAACCCACGGCCGAGTCGGATCTGCGCCTGCGCCAGGTGCTCGACCGCCGGAATGAGGGAGGAGTCCTTGTCGACCGCTGACTCGAGCAGCGCCACGGCGGAGTCCAGCGGCTCTCCCCACAGCCCCCCCCGATGGTACAGCTCGTCGGCATACAGAAGAGTGGGATACGCCTCGTCCGGGTATTTCTCGGCAACCGCCCGAAGCAGGCCGGGTTTCTGGTCATAGCGCGCCACGCGAGCGGCCAGGAGCATCGAGTCGCGGACGGGAAGCTCGGATGATCGGTTCGAGGAGAGATCCTGCAGGTTCACCTCCACGGAGGCGTGCGCCAGCCAGCGCTGTGCCTCCGCCAGGTGCCATTCGGCGAGGGCGAATTCGGGCTCCAGCTCGAGAGCCAGCGTGAAGCGGTCTACGGCGTCGCGGAGCGCGTCCTGGCGGAAGGACTCCTTCCCCTCGATCCACAGCAGAACGGCCGCCGACGAGTACGCGCTCAGGACGCCGGCCTCGTCCGCCGACACCTCCGTGAGATCCGCGGCTCCGAGCCCCTCCAGGAGAGCATGAAACACGGCCTGACCGGTTCCGATCGAGTCTCCGCGCTCGGAAATCCTGAGATACGGTCCCTCGGAACGAATGCCGTCGTGCAGCTCGACTGCGACTCGCCAGGAGTCCCCAGCCGAGGTGATTCCACAGCTGCTGACCCACCGCGCCCGAAGAGCTTCGGTCCAGCCCAGCCAGTCGGCGGACGACAGTCGCTCGACCTGCCGGTCCCAGGTGTTGAGGGTCTGGCGTTCGCTGAGAACGTGGATGTCTCGAATACCGTCCAGTTGCGTTGCGGCCCACGATCGAGCCACCCGAGCCGCCTCCGGATCCACGCCGGGTCCAGCGCTGCAGGGCAGTACGGCCAGGTCAGCAATGATGGCGGGCGGCGGCTTCGGCCACGACCACCAGACGAGGAACATCGCGAGCGTGCCGAGCCCGATGACTCCGGCCCGGAGCGCGGTCGGGCGACGGCGGCCTGCCCGACCGATCGCTCCGTGAAACGAAGTCGCGTCTGGCCACCTCCGCGCCGGATCCAATTCGAGGGCACGGGACAGAACGGGCCTGGCCCGACGTGGGACTCCTGACCAGTCGGCGCGGCCCGGTTCCTGAAATCGGGGCCACCGACGGCCGGAAAACGCTTCGTACAGGACCATTCCGGCGGAATAGATATCTGAGCGTTCGGTCGATACGTCGCCGGCGGCCTGTTCCGGCGCCATGTATGCGGGCGTGCCGGGTGAGCCTTCCTGGGTCAGGGGAGGCTCCGACTCCGATGCGTCGCTGGCGATACCGAAGTCCGCCAGTACTGCCCGGTCCGGGCGCAAGAAGATATTCCCCGGCTTCACGTCCCTGTGAATCACTCCGCTCGCGTGCGTCGCCTCGAGCGCAGCGCCCAGATCCGCACCCAGTCTCCAGGCGTCCGCCTCGGGGCACGGGCCTTCGTCGAGACATTGCCGCAGAGATCGGGCCTGCTCGAAGTCCATCACGTAGAACAGGAGGCCGTCCACCTGGCCGCACTCGTGGATCGTCATGACATTCGGGTGGGCGACGGCGGCGAGCGCCCGTGCCTCGCGGAGAAACCGTTCCGATGCGACGGCTGTGGCGAGCTCTGGACGCAGCACTTTCACCGCGACCGGGCGAGCGAGCGTCGAGTCTTCCGCGCGGAATACGCGGGCCATACCACCGGCACCGACTTCTTCTCCAAGTCGGTAGCGGGGCGCCAGGGCCGCGCTGAGACGCTCGGCAAGCGTGGACATAGTTGTCCTTTCCACAAATTGGTCGCTCGGGACGACCGGCGCGTCGATGGGGGCGGACGCGCAATTGGAGACTAGGGAGTTTGTACATTCCGAGTCAAGTGACTGGCCTGCAACGAGAACCGGAAAACGGACCGACCCCAGTCACTGTCTCGCTATCGGACCCGGCGACAGCTGTGTACTTTCGCAGCCGCGTGAAACTGCGAGTTCCAGTTACCTGCACCGGATGGCCCGATGTCCCTCAAGTCCACCCTCCGAGCCCTGCTGACGATTCGAAAAGGTGTATTCACCGGTTTGAACGAAGACAAAGTCGGAACCGAGCCGTTCCGGCTGTTCGACGATTGGTACCGTGAGGCCCGGGAAGCGGGCCTCTATCTGCCGGAAGCGATGACGCTCGCGACGTCCACTCCCGACGGATTCCCATCCGCCCGCCTTGTGCTCCTCAAGCGGCACGATGAGCGCGGCTTCGTGTTCTTCACGAACTACGAGAGCCGGAAGGCGGTCGAGATGGCGGAAAACCCGCAGGCGGCTCTCGCGATCCATTGGCCGATCCTCCAGCGTCAGGTCCGGATCGAGGGCACGGTCGAGAAGACCAGCGAACAGGATTCGTTCGCGTACTACCGGACCCGGCCGCGCGGCAGCAGGATCGGCGCATGGGCATCCCCGCAGAGCGCCGTGATCGAAGACCGCGAGCAACTGGAGCGGAAAGTCGCCGAGTACGAGGCGCGCTACCCCGGGGACGACGTGCCGCTTCCTCCATACTGGGGAGGGTACCGGCTCCGACCCGAGCGCATGGAGTTCTGGCAGGGCAGGGCGAACCGACTTCACGATCGGTTCCGATTCAGCCGAACTGGCGACACCTGGACGGTCGAGCGACTGGCACCTTAGTGCGGTCGGTGCAGGGAATATGGTTGTTTATCCGCACGGTCTGGCGCATCTTGTCGGGCGGCCGGACACGTCGTTTCGTGCCTGGCCCGTCACTATTCCCCACGAGGAGTCTTCCATGTTGAGGCAGTCCTTCGCCACGGCATTCGCC
>JBDGUY010000124.1:0-5773 GCA_039585935.1 Gemmatimonadota bacterium | reverse complement strand
AATGCACAAATGATCAAACGAAGGTCGCAATGTCGGCCAGCGGACTTCGCGACAGGTCAGGAACCTGGGCGTCAGAGGCTGGATATCCGGTGACGAGAAGCAGGAACGGTCGCTCCTCCTTCGGCCGGCCGAGAAGCTGATTCAGGAAGCCCATCGGACTCGGCGTGTGGGTCAGCGTCACCAGTCCAGCGCCGTGCAGAGCGGCGATCAGGAATCCTGTAGCGATCCCCACGGATTCCTGCACGTAGTAGTGCTTTTCCTTTTCCCCATCGGGGCCGTGCCCGAAACTTCGCGCAAACACGGCAATCAGGCACGGTGCTGTCTCCAGGAACGGCTTCCGTTCGTCTGTTCCGAGCGGCGCCAGTGCCTCGAGCCAATCGTCCGGGGCCCGCCCGCCGTAGAACGCTCGTTCTTCCTCCTCCGCGGCGAGTCGGATCTTCCGCTTCACGGCGGAATCCCGGACCGCCACGAAGTGCCACGGCTGCTTGTGCGCACCGCTCGGGGCCGTTCCGGCAGCACGCAGACAGTTCTCGATCACTCCTTCGGGGATCGGTCGATCGGAAAACTGTCGCACACTCCGCCGCCGGTCCATGTGCTCGTAGAACTCCTGCGCCCGGCGCTGCATTTCCTCTGGAGTTCTCTCCGTCCAGCTGTCCAGCGCCATGAATCGTGGTTCCCCCATGGATTCTCGCTCCTCATCTCGCTCGTTTCCGGTTCCGGTCCCACCCGAAGCGCTCGACACGATCCGTGATTCTGAGACTGAACGCCACCCGCCGGGCTCAGCGGACGAAGACCGCTACGGTACGCGACAGTTCCCTGCACCACGAAGAGCGCTAGATTACCGGTCGTGGATTCCAATGTTGATGAAGCCGTCCGACTCGATAGACTCAGCTGGCCCGAGGCTGCGGAGTGGTTCCGGGGCGATCCCCGGCTGCTGCTCCCGGTCGGGAGTTGCATGCAGCATGGGCCGCACCTTCCTCTGTGCACCGACACGGTGATCGTCGAGCACCTCGCCCGGGACGTAGGGGCTCGCGCACGGCTTCTTCTGGCTCCGACCCTGGCTTACGGTGTCGCGTGCGAACGGGACCAGGCATATGCCGGAACTGCATCCCTCGATCGCAAGACGCTCCACCGGGTGCTCAACGAACTGGTGAACACCTGGGGAAGACAGGGCCTGGAAGAAATCGTGTTGATCACCACCAACGGATTCGCGAGGAACATCCAGGCCCTGGCCATGGTGATGGCCGAGACGGTTCGCATACGGTCGATAGACACCCATGCCCTCGACCTTTCGGATTTTCTGGTCCAGGGCAATGCTCCCGAGCGGGGCGGCGAGCTCGAAACGTCTCTCCTGCTCTTCCTGGAGCCCGAGCTGGTCAGGCAGGAGTGGATCCTGGATTCCGTGTCGGATACCACGGTGGCAGGCGACGTGGGTGCGTCTGCCCCGATGCCGGGCTCTCCGGGCGTCGTGGGACGCCCTTCTCTCGCTTCGGCCGAGAAGGGACAGAAGATTTATGACCATATCGTGGAAACCATCACCAAGCGGCTCATGGCAGCTTCCGATGAGTGACTCCGGCCGGACAGGTGTCCACTGTATCGGTCTGATGGTGCTCGCTGCGTGCTTCGTCTCCGGAAATGCGGCTCCGGGCTTCGCGCAGGACCCGTCGATGATCGACCACGGACGCTTCGAGATTCGAATCGGTGGCACCTCCCGCGGACAGGAATCGTTTGCGATTCGACGACAGGGAGAAGAGTACATGGCAGTGGGCCGGACCAGCCTGGAGGGGCAGGAACTCTGGGTGATGTCGGCAGAAGTGGGGCTTCGCACGGACGCTCGATTCGTCCCGGTCCGGTACGAGTTCCGCACCCTCCAACGCCCCACGACGACCACGATTGCGGTGCGGACAGGCAGCAGGATCAAGGTCACGACGTCGAACCAGGAGGGCGAGCGTATGACCGAGCTGATGGCGGACCGCGAACTGGTCCTGATTCAGACCGGCGTAGCCCACCACTACTGGTTCCTCGTCCAGAGATTCGGCCATGCTTCGGCCGGACTGGGCGGCACGGTGGACGCACTCGCACCTGGTGCCGTGGAGCGGTCATCGATTCGGCTCGACGAGGTCAAAGAGGTCGAGCTTCCGATGCAGGACGGGCCGGTGCTGGAAGCGACCCGGTACGACATGCAGATCGGGGAAGCTAACCATATCGTGTGGGTCGAACGGACGACGGGGAAAGTGCTCCGGGCCGAAATCCCCGAACGTGCCTGGGTGGCGATCAGAATCAGCGATGCGGCGGACCTGGGCCCCGAGAACGCCGAGGACGGATCCTCAAGGGAGAGCATACCATGAGTCAGGACGAAATCCGCTCAATCAGCGACGAGAACCGGGACGCGGTTCCAGAACTGCCGTCGCTCCCCGTTCGGATCGTGCAGGTCTTCACGGCGCCGACCACCCTGTTCGATGCTCTGAAGACCACGCCCAGGTGGATCGGCGCTGCGCTTGTGGTGATCGGTCTGGGCCTCGTGGTCCAGGCCCTGATTCCGGCTAAGCTGATCCGTGAGATGGCTCTGGCGAGCCTGCCCAGCGACGCTACTCCCGAGCAGGTCGCCGCGGTCGAGGGGTTCATGGGAGTCAGCAACGTGATCAGGTGGGTGGGGACGGTCGTGTTCCCGATTATCATGATCCTGTTCGTTTCCGGCTTCATCCTGCTCGTCTGGAACGCGATCCTCGGAGGCGAAGCGCAGTTCTCAGCCGTAATGGCGTGCACAGCCCATTCGTACATCGTTTGGGCCGCGGGTGGACTCGTTACGATGCCGCTCGTGCTTGCGCGTCAGGATCTCCGAACCACTTTTTCGTTGCACCTTCTCACCCCCTGGCTGGATTCGGGCACCTACGCCTATCGATTCATGGCAGGTCTGAACGTGTTTGGACTCTGGACGATGATTCTGCTGGGCGTGGCGGTGAGTCGCCTGTACCCGAAGGTCTCCGCTGTGAGTGCTTCGACCGTAATGGTTGGCGCCTACGTCGTGTTCAAGGC
The DNA here is from genome assembly GCA_039585935.1 of Gemmatimonadota bacterium. GTDB lineage: Bacteria > Gemmatimonadota > Gemmatimonadetes > Palauibacterales > Palauibacteraceae > Carthagonibacter. Next base: position 2,737 of record JBDGUY010000124.1, on the reverse strand, counting down.
GATCAGCGCGATCTTCTCGCCAATGTGAGCGTACTACTCAACGACCGGGGCACTCGAGGTGTTTCCCGTGGCTGAGGGCGAAGTGCGTTGTGAGCACTTCGGGCCGGCCGAAACCGAGTGGCACGCAGGCTCGTACAAGACAGTGATCGTCGTTCGGCGATGCAGTTCCAGAACGTCAAATCAGCGGAAGAGATAGATGTCACGGGGAAAGAAGATCCTGATCGGCATCGGTGTCCTGATCGTACTCGCGATCATGACAGCCGTCGCCCTGCGAGGCGGAAGTGACGACGCGGTCGAGGTTCGCACTGAGGCCGTGTCACGCCGGGACCTCGTCGCGCGGGTCTCCGCCACCGGATACATCGAGCCGAAACGCCTGGTGGACATCAGCGCTGACGTTTCCGGCCGCGTGGTCGCCCTGAATGTCGAAGAAGGCGAGGAAGTCACGGAGGGCGATCTCCTCCTCGTGATCGACCCCGCAAGATTCGAAGCCGCCGTCCAGAGAGCTGAAGCCGGACTCGCCGAGGCGTCCGCCAGGGAGTCGCAGGCGCGCGGCGGGTACCTGCAGGCGCAACGTGACTGGGAGCGGATCCGGGACCTGAAGGCAAGACTACCGGAGATGGTCACCGAGACCGAGTTCGAAACGGCACGTACGAACGCCGAGGTCCAGAAAGCCCTGTGGGAGTCGGGAAAGCACTCCGTGGACATGGCGCGAGCCGGCGTCCGGGAAGCGAACGACAATCTGGCGAAGACCGTGATCCGGGCGCCGATGAGCGGTCGGGTTACGCGGCTGAACGTAGAGAAGGGTGAGACGGCGATCGTCGGGACCATGAACAATCCTGGAAGCCTGTTGATCACTGTCGCCGACCTGTCGGTGATGGAGGCGGTGATCGAGGTGGACGAAACGGACGTTCCCGAGATCTCGATCGGTGACTCCGTGTCCATTTCGGTCGATGCATTCCCGAACCGGGAATTCGTGGGCCGGGTGTCGAAGATCGGAAACAGCTCGATCCGGCCTCGAAGCCAGCAGGTTTCGAGCTCCGACCAGGCGATCGACTTCGAGGTCAGGGTGACGCTCGAGGATTCCGCTGTCGAACTGCGACCGGACCTGTCGGCCTCGGCCGACGTGATCACCGACGTGCGGCCGGACGCATTGTCGATCCCGATCATCGCCCTGACACTGATGGAACCGGGCGAATTCGAGCGCTTGCCGAACGAGATCGAAGGCGAGGCGGGGATTGAGAGTGAGGATGCGGAGGAGTCGACCGGCAGCGGGGATCCGATCGAGGGCGTATTCGTGGTAGATGGTGAGCTGGCTCGCTTCCGACCGGTGGAAGTCGGGATCGCCGGCGACAATTACTTCGAGGTTCTGCACGGGTTGGAGGAGGGAGATACCGTCGTTTCGGGCACCTACCAGGTGATCCGGGATCTCAGCGACGGCGATCCAGTCAGCTCCACCAGCATGGACTCCACGCAGGTCACGGAAGAATGAACAGGGGCCAGGGGATGCAGACGAACGGGAATGAAGTGATCATCGAGACCCATGATCTGAAGAAGTTGTATCAGATGGGCTCAGAAACGATTCATGCGCTGGCGGGCGTCGACATGCAGATCCGGCGCAACGAGTACATTGCGATCATGGGCCCGTCAGGCTCCGGCAAATCGACCCTGATGAACCTGATCGGATGCCTCGACACGCCGACCGATGGCGAATACGTCCTGAACGGCACCCCGGTGCAGGGACTGGATGACGACGAACTCGCCCGGATCCGGAATCGTGAAATCGGATTCGTGTTCCAGACATTCAATCTGCTCCCCCGGGCCAGTGCGCTGCACAATGTCGAACTGCCACTGATCTACGCCGGGGTATCTTCCAAGGAACGGCGAGAGAAGGCGAAGGGCGCACTGGCGATGGTCGACCTCGCCGATCGGTCCGATCACAAGCCCAACGAACTGTCCGGCGGTCAGCGGCAGCGCGTGGCGATCGCACGGGCCCTCGTCAACGACCCCTCGATCCTTCTGGCCGACGAGCCGACGGGAAACCTCGATTCAAAGACCTCGGAAGAGATCATGAACGTGTTCGAGGACCTCCACTCGTCCGGGCAGACGATCATCATGGTCACGCACGAGCACGACATCGTCGAGCATGCCGAACGCGTGGTCACCCTGCGCGACGGCCTGATCGAGTCGCACGATGCCAGGGCCGACGGCCTGTTGTAAGAGCCGCTCGGCGGGGAGAGGGAGGATAACGCACGAGTGTTCGTTTTCGAGGGAATCTGGATCGCGTTGCAGCAGGTGTGGGCCCACAAGCTGAAGTCAGCCTTCACCCTGATTGGCGTGATCATCGGGATTACCTTCCTCATCGCGGTAATCACCGTGGTCGAAGGGATGAACCGGTACGTTCAGGAGGACTTCGCCGGTTCGCTGTTCGGCGTCAACACCTTCACCGTAGTAAGGCGAAGTCAGATCTCCACGGGATCGGAAACCGAAGAACGTCGACGTCGGCAGGCGCGCAATCCGGACTTGACGCTGCATGATGTCGAGGTGGTTCGGACTGCCGTCCCGGAAGCCTGGCGCTTGGCCTACAGCTCCGATCGCGGCTTCGACGAAGTCAGCTACAAGGAGAGGCGCCGGCGAAATGTCAGGTTGATCGGAGGCTCAGACGGATACGAGGCCCTGCAGGGGTGGGATGTCGAGCACGGAAGAGGGCTGACTACGCTGGATGAGCGTCGCGGGCTCA
>JBDGUY010000123.1:0-6901 GCA_039585935.1 Gemmatimonadota bacterium | reverse complement strand
GTGTTCGGATCGATGAGCATCACGTTCGACGCCTTGATCGGCGCTTCGAACGACACGATCCCGCCCTCGGGGTTCGCCTGCGACGGGGCCTGGTGCCGCTTGCGCACGTTGACCCCTTCGACCACCACCTGCCGCTTGGCCGGGATGACTCGCAGAACGACTCCCCGGGCACCCTTGTAGTTGCCGGACAGCACCTGCACCTGGTCGCCCCTTCGGACGTGTAACTTGTTCCGACTCATGGTCTCGCGGCTCCTCAGATCACTTCCGGGGCAAGCGATACGATCTTCATGAATCGCTTTTCCCGCAGCTCGCGGGCGACCGGTCCGAAGATCCGGGTGGCGCGCGGCTCACCGGCATCATTGATGATGACGGCTGCATTCTCATCGAAGCGGATGTAGGTCCCATCCGCGCGTCGGTTTTCCTTCGCCGTCCGAACGATCACGGCCCTGGCGATCTCGCCCTTCTTCACGGTGCCGCCGGGGATCGCGTCCTTAACGGTCACGACCACGACGTCTCCGAGGCTGGCGTAGCGCCGCCGGGAACCACCGAGCACCCTGATGCACAAGGCTCGTCGGGCACCGGAATTGTCGGCAATCCGCAGCTCGGTCTCCTGCTGGATCATCGGCTCAGCCCTCCTGTACGGGTCGCTCGAGCAACTCGATGACCCTCCACCGCTTCTTCTTGGACAGCGGACGTGTCTCCTCGATCACGACCAGATCGCCCTTGCGAAACTCGTTCGCCTCATCGTGCGCATGATACTTCTTCTGCCGCTTCACCTGCTTGCCGTACAGCGGGTGCGACATCTGGCGCTCGACAGACACCACGACTGTCTTCTCCATGGCGTCGCTGACGATCCTGCCCTGCCGCTGTTTCCGGCGGCCGGTCTCCTGTATAGCCTCAGACATCGGACTCTCCCGCGGCCTGCGGCTCGCGCTCTTGACGAATCGTCAGCAGCCTGGACACCTGCCGACGGAGTTGACTGAGAAGCGCTGGATTCTCCAGCTCCTCGTAGCTCGCGCGATACCGGAGATTGAACAACTCCGCGCGCGTCTTCTCGACTTCTGCATCGATCTCGTCGATGGTCAATTCCCGGATTTCTCTTGCTTCCATCGCCTCAGTCCTCACGAGCCAGAAACCGCGTCTTCACCGGGAGCTTTGCCGCGGCAAGCTCCATGGCGCGTCGCGCCACGGATTCCTCGACCCCCTCCAATTCGAACATCACACGTCCGGGCTTCACCACGGCGACCCACCCCTCGGGGTTTCCCTTACCCTTACCCATCCGGGTCTCGGCCGGCTTGGACGTAATCGGCTTGTCCGGGAAGATCCGAATCCAGACTTTTCCGCCACGCTTGATATGTCGTGTCATCGCGACACGAGCGGCCTCGATCTGCCGATTCGTGATCCACGCGGGCTCCAGGGTCTGAAGGCCGTAGTCACCGAAGGAAATCTTGTTTCCCCGACCGGCCTTGCCCTTGATCTTGCCCTTCTGCTGCTTCCGGTACTTCACACGTTTGGGAGAGAGCATTTCGTCCTACGCGTTGCCGCCGGCGGTGTAAGTCTGGCCGCGGCGGTCATCAACGACCTCGCCACGGAAGATCCAGACTTTCACGCCGATCGCCCCATATGTCGTCTTCGCCATCGTAGAGGCATAGTCGATGTCCGCCCGCATCGTGTGCAGCGGAACCCGCCCCTCGTGGTACCCTTCCGTTCGCGCGATCTCCGCCCCGCCGAGACGGCCGCCGCACTGGATCTTCACGCCTTCCGCGCCGGCCCGCATCGCAGACTGCAGCGCTCGCTTCATGGCACGGCGGAAGCTGATCCGCTGCTTGAGCTGGTGCGCAATGCTGTCCGCGACGAGTTGGGCGTCCACCTCAGGTCGCTTGATCTCCTCAACGTTCACCGAGACCTCGGAGTCCGTGAGCAGCGACAGCTCGTCGCGCAGCTTGTCCACCTCGGCGCCACGCTTGCCGATCACGACGCCTGGCCGGCCCGTGTGGATCGTCACCACGATCTTCGTAGGCGTCCGCTCGATCTCCACGTTGGAGATCGCCGCGTGGTCCAGCCTCGCGTGCAGGTACTTCCTCAGCTTCTCGTCTTCAGCAAGCAGCTTCGGAAAGTCCCTTGTCCTGGCGTACCAGCGCGACTTCCAGGGCTTGACGAGCCCGAGTCGAAAACCGTACGGATGGGTCTTCTGGCCCACGTTTACTCCTTCTTCCCTACTACGACGGTGACGTGACTCGAACGCTTCCGCCGGGGCGCTGCACGCCCCATCGCGGCCGCGCGAAATCGACGGAGGGTCGGACCCTCGTCGACGAACGCTTCCTTGACCCACAGGTCATCGACATCCAGTGCTTCCCCTGCCTCGTCCGCTTTGTATACAGCGTTCGCCACGGCAGAACGGAGCGCCTTGTCGATCGGAGTCGCAGCGGCCTTCTTCGAAAACTGAAGGATCGAATAGGCCTCATTGACATCCCGATGACGGATCTGATCTATCACGAGGCGCATCTTCTGCGCCGACGTGCCGATATTCCTCGCGATCGCTCGCCCTTGCATTTCCATCTCCTGGTCAGCCCCTGGATACCGAGCCGGCTGGCCTACAAGCGGCCACGTTTGTCGGCCAACTTCCCTGCATGCCCGCGGAACAGCCGGGTCGGGGAGAATTCACCGAGCTTGTGCCCTACCATGTTCTCGGACACGTAGACCGGGATGAACTTGTTCCCGTTATGTACAGCCAGCGTGTGGCCGACAAACTCGGGACTGATCGTCGAGGCACGAGCCCAGGTCTTGAGGACTCGCTTGTCGCCCGACCGATTCATCGCTTCGATCTTCTTCAACAGTTTGGGGTCGATGTACGGCCCCTTCTTGACGCTCCGTGCCATCCGTGTCTCCCTGACCGTCTACTTGGTCGCCCGGCCGCGGCGGCGGCCGCGGACGATCATGCGATTGCTCGCTTTTTTCTTCTTGCGGGTCTTTCGGCCTTCAGCCTTGCCCCATGGGGACACCGGCGGCCGACCACCCGAAGACCGTCCCTCACCACCACCCAGAGGATGGTCGATCGGATTCATCGCGACTCCCCTGACCTTCGGCCGCTTGCCGAGCCAGCGGGATCTGCCCGCCTTGCCAGAGCGGATCAACTCGTGATCCGTGTTACCGACCTGGCCCAACGTCGCGAGGCACTCACCCCTCACCATGCGAACTTCCGTGCTCGGCAATCGGAGAGTCACCATGTCACCCTCCTTGGCGATCAACTGGATCGCCGTTCCTGCCGAGCGGCCCATCTGCGCTCCCTTGCCAGGCACGAACTCCACAGCATGCACAGTCGTTCCCAGCGGGATCTCCCGCAGCGGAAGCGCGTTTCCAAGTCGCGGCTCCGAGCCGGGGCCGGACACGATACTGTCGCCAACCTCGAGCCCGCGCGGGTGGAGAATGTACCGCTTCTCTCCATCTGCGTAGTGGATCAGCGCGATCCTGGCCGAACGGTTCGGATCGTACTCGATCTCCTTCACCGTCCCCGGTACTCCGTGCTTGTCACGACGAAAATCGATCTTCCTGTACCGTCGCTTGTGACCACCACCACGTCGCCGATTGGTGATCCGGCCATGGTGATTCCGCCCTGCCTTCTTCGGAAGTCCCTCCGTGAGCGACTTCTCAGGCTCGGAGCGGGTCACTTCGTCGAAACTGGAAACAGACCGGAAACGACTGGCCGCCGTAACGGGCCGGAACTTCTTCAGCGCCATCCTACTCTCCCCCGAAGACGTCGATCATCTCGCCCTCGGCGAGCGTCACGATCGCTTTCTTCCAGCTCGGCTTTCGGCCAATGTGGCGACCCACGCGTCGTTCCTTGCCCAGCATATTCATCGTATTGACCGCCGTGACTTTCACGTCGAACATCGACTCCACGGCCCGCCGGATTTCGATCTTCGTCGCGTCAGGATTGACGACGAAGGCGATGCGCGGGCGAACCGGAAGGTCCTTTTCCTCGTGCCGCTTGCGGATCCGACCCGGGTTGAACTGAAGCCGGGACGTCTCCTCCGTCACGATCGGACGGATCAGGATCTCATGCGCCGCGCGGCTCATCTGTCCTCCTCGTTCCCGGCCCCGGCGTTCGCTGCATCGAGCGCCGACTCTTCAATGATCAGTACGTCAGACCACAGTAGATCGTACGCGGACGCCTCTCCCCAGGGCCGCACCAGCACACCCTGGAGATTCCTGGCCGACAGGTACACATCACGCTTCAGTCCATCCGTCAGCAGCACGACGTTGCCGGTCGCTTCGATCGATTCGAGCAACTCGACGATCGTCTTCGTGCGCGGCGCGTCGACCTTCAGGGGCTCGATCAGGATCAGTGAACCGTCGAGCGCGCGCGCGTTCAGCGCGGAACGGATCGCCAGCTGCTTGATTCCCTTCGGGATCTGCATCCGGTAGCTGCGCGGCTGCGGGCCGAATACGACGGCGCCGCCGCGCCACTGCGCGGCTCGGATCGATCCCTGCCTCGAACGCCCGGTCCCCTTCTGACGCCAAGGCTTGTTCTTACCGCCCTTGACCGTCTGACGCGTCTTCGTCGAGTGCGTCCCCTGGCGTCCGTTGGCCTGGATCGCGGTGACGACCTGGTGCAGAACGGCCTCGTTGACCGTTCCGTCGAACAGGTCACCCGGAAGCTCGAACTCGCCCGAACGCTGTTTGCCGGCCGCTGTATACGCTTTCGCCTTCATCCTGTCTCTCTCACCCTCAAGCCGCGCGGATGACTACGACCGTGTGACGCGAGCCGGGCACCGAGCCACGCACGAGCAGAAGATTCCGCTCGAGGTCGATCTTCTCGATCTGCCGATTCATCGCCGTCCGATTCGTATTGCCCATCTGCCCGGACATCTTCCTGCCCTTGATGACCCTCGACGGGTCCGTTCCGGGTCCAATCGAGCCAGGCGACCGCAGAATCTTCTTGGCTCCGTGCGACGCCCGGGATCCGCCGAAATTCCAGCGCTTCACGGTCCCCTGGAACCCGCGTCCCTTCGTCGGGCCGCTGATCTTCACTTTCTGGCCGACCTCGAACAGCTCCAGCGTGAGTTCCTGGCCGGGCTCGTAAGCCGCACCTTCTGCGGGAGCGAATTCGGCGAGCACCGCGGGCACGTAGTCCAGGCCAGCGCGCGATGCGTGGCCGGCCTCCGCCTTTCGGACGCGTACTTCCTTGCGGCGTCCGAACCCGAGCTGAATCGCGTCGTACCCGTCAGTCTCGCGACTCTTCACCTGGACGACCGGGCACGGCCCGACCTCGAGGACCGTGCAACCCACGGCCCTTCCGTCCTCGGTGAAGATCTGGGTCATTCCCACCTTCTTGCCGATCAATCCAGGCATTCGTCGGCTCCTACTGAACCTTGATCTCGACGTCCACACCGGCCGCGAGATCGAGCTTCGTCAGCGCGTCGATCGTCTGCGGACGGGTGTCGTAGATATCGATAAGCCTCTTATGCGTCTTGAGCTCGAACTGCTCCCGCGACTTCTTGTCCTTGTGCGGGCTACGCAGAACCGTAAATAGCTGCCGACGCGTGGGAAGCGGGATCGGACCGCTGACAGACGCACCCGTCTTCTGGGCCGTACGGACGATGTCCGAGGCCGTCTGGTCGATCACGACCGGGTCGAAAGCCTTCAGCCTGATCCGAATCTTCTCCGCCATGATTTCTCCGTCGTCCTCTTATTACTCGATGATGTCGGTGACGACGCCGGCGCCGACGGTCCGTCCGCCTTCGCGGATCGCGAATCGCAGTTCCTTGTCCATCGCGATCGGCGTGATCAACTCCACTTCCATGTTCACATTGTCGCCCGGCATCACCATCTCCACCCCCTCGGGCAGCGATGCCGATCCCGTCACGTCCGTCGTCCGGAAGTAGAACTGCGGACGGTAGCCGTCGAAGAACGGCGTGTGTCGCCCGCCCTCGTCCTTGCCCAGCACGTACACCTCTGCCTTGAACTTCGTGTGCGGCGTGATCGATCCCGGCTTCGCGACCACCATCCCGCGCTCCACCTCTTCCTTCCCCACGCCCCGCAGCAGCAGGCCCACGTTGTCCCCGGCCTGGCCATCGTCCAGGATCTTCCGGAACATCTCCACGCCCGTCACCACCGTCTTCTTCTCCGACCCCAGTCCCACCAGGGCCACTTCCTCGCCCGTCTTGATCTTGCCACGCTCGATCCGGCCCGTGACCACCGTCCCCCGGCCCGTGATCGTGAACACGTCCTCCACCGGCATCAGGAACGGCTTGTCAATCTCCCGCTCCGGAACCGGAATGTACGTGTCCAGCGCTTCCAGAAGCTCGTCGATCGACTTCGTGTCTTCCGACCCCGGCTTCCCGTCTTCCAGTGCCTTCAACGCCGAGCCCCGGATCACCGGCAGGTCGTCGCCCGGAAAATCGTACTCGCTCAGCAACTCCCGAACCTCCAGCTCCACCAGGTCCAGAAGCTCCTCGTCGTCTACCATGTCCACCTTGTTCATGTAGACCACGATGTACGGCACGTTCACCTGACGGGCCAACAGAATGTGCTCCCGCGTCTGCGGCATCGGTCCGTCCGCCGCACTCACCACCACGATCGCTCCGTCCATCTGCGCAGCGCCCGTGATCATGTTCTTCACGTAGTCCGCGTGTCCCGGACAGTCCACGTGCGCGTAATGACGATTGTCCGTCTGGTATTCCACGTGCGCCGTCGCGATCGTGATCCCACGCTCCCGCTCTTCCGGAGCCTTGTCGATCGAATCGAACGGCACGAAGTCCGCCAGACCCTTCGCCGCCTGTACCTCCGTGATCGCCGCCGTCAGCGTCGTCTTGCCGTGATCCACGTGCCCGATCGTTCCCACGTTCACGTGCGGCTTCGTTCGCTCAAACTTCTGCTTCGCCATCTCGACAAAACTCCT
>JBDGUY010000122.1:0-6942 GCA_039585935.1 Gemmatimonadota bacterium | reverse complement strand
ACGTTTATCGGCGGCTGATCCGCCGGGGGTCGCAGGGAATGACGGATCGGACGAAGAGATTGAGAGAGGATAGCCTGTCAGCGGAGCCGTCGCTTTCGAGCGAGCGAGCCATGCTGCTGACGGAGTTCTACCGCGAGAATGAGGGGCGCTACCCTGTCCCGATACTGCGTGCGCTCGCCTTCCAGTACGTGTGCGAGAACAAGACGATCTGGATCGGCGCCGATGAGTTGATCGTCGGGGAGCGCGGTCCGCGTCCGAAAGCCGTTCCTACATTTCCCGAGCTTACGTGCCACAGCCTGGAAGATCTGCGCATTCTCGATGCCCGTGAGAAAACACGTTACCGGGTTCCCGGAGACTGTTTCGACGACTACGAACGCGAAGTTATTCCCTTCTGGAGCCACCGGTCGCTGCGGGGGCAACTATTTCAGGCGCTGCCCGAGAAGTGGCACCGCCTGTATGCGGCAGGCGTGTTCACGGAGTTCATGGAACAGCGGGCGCCGGGCCACGCGGTCCTGGACGACAAGATCTATCGGCGCGGCTTGCAGGATATGAAGGGCGACATCGCGGTCGCCCTGGCGGGCATGGACGACCGGGATCCGGGGACGGCGGCTCGCCGTGACACCCTGCGCTCGATGGAGATCACCTGCGATGCCATGATCCGGTTCGCCGAGCGCCACGCGGAGCGGGCGGAGGAGATGGCCGACGCGGCGTCCGATTCGGACCGCCGTCGAGAGCTGCTCCGCATCGCGGAGGTGTGCCGTCGCGTCCCGGCCCAGGCACCACGGGACTTTCACGAGGCGCTGCAGGCGTACTGGTTCTGTCATCTCGGGGTGGTGACCGAACTCAACGGCTGGGACGCGTTCAGTCCCGGGCACCTGGACCAGCATCTCGGACCGTTTTTCCAGCGGGGCATGGATGACGGGACCCTGTCCCGTGAGTCGGCGAAGGAGTTACTCGAGGCGCTGTTCATCAAGTTCAACAACCATCCGGCACCTCCGAAGGTAGGAGTGACGGCTGCCGAGAGCGGCACGTACACCGACTTCGCGAACATCACGCTCGGCGGCGTACTGGCTGATGGATCTGACGGCTCGAACGAGGTCACGGCCTTGCTGCTGGATTTCCCTCGTTGTTCAACAACGAAATGGTGGTGGAGCAGCAGTTGCGAGTCGGAAAGACCCCTGCGGACGCGCGGGCCGGCGGGTGCAGCGGGTGCGTGGAGACGGGAGCGTTCGGCAAGGAATCATGCGTACTCACCGGTTACTTCAACCTCCCGAAGATCCTGGAGTTGACGCTGCACGACGGAATCGATCCGCGCACCGGAGATCGTCTGCTGCCTTCGATTGGGGATGATGCCGGGACGCTAGAGGACTTCGACTCTCTGTTCGCGGCGTTCGAGCAACACCTGTCCAACGCCGTCGAGGTGAAGCTCGAGGGCAACGGAGTCATCGAGCGGATCTATGCCGACTCCATGCCCGCCCCGTTTCTCTCGGTACTGGTCGATGACTGCATCTCGAACGGCCGGGACTACAACTCGGGTGGGGCGAGGTACAACAACCGGTATGTGCAGATGGTCGGGATCGGAACGATCACCGACTCACTGTCGGCCATCCAGACCCTGGTGTTCGAGGAAGACCTGCTTTCGCTCAAGTCGTTGCTGGCGATTCTCGACCGGGACTTCGCGGGCAACGAACCGCTGCGCCAGCGGCTCATGAATCGGACGCCCCGGTGGGGTAACGACGATGACCACGCGGACGATCTGATGTCGCGGGTCTTCAATGCGGCCGTCGGTATGGTCGATGGCCAGCCGTCCGTGACGGGCGGGAAGTACAGGGTACAGATGCTGCCCACCACCTGCCACGTCTATTTCGGGGCCGTTACGGGAGCGACGCCGGACGGCCGGAGAGCCGGAAGACCGCTGTCCGAGGGGATCTCTCCGGTACAGGGCTCCGATCGACTCGGCCCGACGGCCGTCCTCAGGTCGGCGGCCAAGATGGATCACCGTATGACGGGCGGGACGCTGCTCAACATGAAGCTGACGCCCGCGTTGATCGAGGGCGCCGAGGGGATCGAGGACATCTCGCGGCTGGTCCGTGGCTACTTCCGGCTCGGCGGTCATCACCTGCAATTCAACGTGGTCAAGGCCGAAGTCCTGCGTGCGGCGAAGGCGGATCCTGAAGAATGGAGAGACCTGATCGTCCGGGTCGCCGGATACAGCGACTACTTCTGCGACCTGTCAGTGGAACTGCAGGACGAGATCATCGATCGGACCGAGCACGCGGAAGTGTGACGCGTCAGGCGAGCGTCCAGTAGCCGGCCGCGGTAAGCAGGACGAACAGCGCTCCGTACGCGATCTCCGAAAACCCGATCACCTTCGGCGTAGCCGGCCGATGGTACCGGGACAGGCCGACCACCGCGCGAACCAGCAGCACACCAAGGCCGACGACCGACAACCACGGCGCCAGCCCGGCTCCCGCCAGACCGCCGCCCGCCAGCAGCGCCGCGCCGTGTGCGGTATTCGAGGCCGCTGCGTCGTAGGGTTTCTCCCGCTCCAGCCGCAGGCGGGCGCGGACGTACAGCACCGTCGGAATCGAGCGCAGAGCCAGGAGCAGCCACAGGACCAGCGCGGCCTTCCAGGTCCAACCCCCCGCAAGCGCGATCGCCGGCGCACTGACGGCAACGGCGGTCGGGGCGAGGAGCTCCGGCAGCAGCAGTCGTGCCTCGTGGCGGACATCATACGCAGCAAACAGCAGGAAGAACGGTCCGGCCAGGATGAACGGAACCAGCGGACCGATCCCCGCCAGTGCCCAGGCGACGGCGAGACCGGCGACGGCGACCAGGCTGTAGCCTGCCGCGAACTTCCCCGCGAGTCCGTAGCGCGGAGATACGTCCAGCCGCTGCCGATTCTTCCAGAACATCCGGCCCGGATGCCGGATCAGAAATCCGGCGGACGTCGCCACCGCGATTGCGACACCCGCCGCACTCGGCGCGACCAGCAGGCCGAGAACCAGGGGCTCGGCAAGGAAGCTCCAGCCCCCGTGTTCGACCGGAAGCGCCACCGACCGGACGTTGACCTTCGTCAGACCGAGTCTCCGGAGCGCAGTTCCTGTCCCTCGATCCACCCCATGCGCCCGAAACCCGCGATGTAGCGCGCTCGCTCGGTTCGCAGACGGAAGAAGGCGAAGTCCGCCATCGTCAGGTACATCTCGGCCTCCGGATGCAGCACGAGATACGCTTCCCTGTACAGATCCCGATTTTCCTCGCGAACCAGGTGCCCGACCAGCGTGACGCGGGGTTTCATCATCGCATCCTCGTCCCCGAGGAAAGGGGCGATGAGGATCGACGCTCGGTCATCCACTTCCACGTACTTCCGGTGTACGGACAGCGCACTCAGCAGCGTGATCACGTCCCCGCCGTTCACCGGTGCCAGGTCGACGATCGAGGCATGCGGGAAGCCGCCGTCCGGATCCAGGGTACTCAAGACGCCACGGGTAGCGTCGCCGACGAGAATCTGCGCCTCGGCGGCCAGCGCTCCACGTCCGCCTTCGCCCTGGCCTTTGATGTCGTTCACGTCACACCTCCAGAATCGCTCATTCGCCAGACGAAGTCCCGTCGCTTCAGTATCTGCGAACAGGGTCCGGTCGCAAAGTCCAGATAATGTGTTCGCTCAGGAAGCGCGTGGCGAGAGGAAATGCTCACAGCCCCGGAATGGCCCGGGCCGAAATTCCGTATACTCAGCCTGGAGTCCGCCCCAACCTTCTGGCGGCTGCAGACACCTAAAGTCGAGATGAGAGCGCAAGCGGTGGTACCGACGACCGATCGAATGCTGGCGGAACGCGTCGCGAACGCAGGCGACGAAGATGCCTTCCGGGAGCTGTATGGCCGCCACACGCCAAGACTTTACCAATTCGTTTTACGCGTGCTGGGGGGAGACGAGGAGGAGGCGGAGGACGTGGTACAGGAAACCTGGATTCGAGCGACGATGAACCTCGAAAGCTTTCGCTGGGAGGCGAAGTTCGAGACCTGGTTGACCGGAATCGGTCTCAACCTGAGCCGGAATCGTCTTCGTCGCAGCGGCCGCCTGGAAGCGCTGCACGACGAGGGAGTGCGTGGCATCGAGCCGCGCGGACGGGATGAACGTATCGATCTCGAGCGGGCAATCGCTCTGTTGCCGGCGGGGTGTCGAACCGTGCTGATCCTGCACGATCTCGAGGGATTCAAGCATTCTGAGATCGCCGAGAAGCTCGGCGTGACCGAAGGGACCTCGAAGAGCCAGCTGTGGTCCGCCCGCAGGCACATGCGGCAGTTGCTGGGGCCCGCAGCGTGATGGGAGAAGACAAATGATGGACGAACTCACGGCCGCCGAACGACAGGCGCTCGACGAGTTGCCACGCGAGAGAGATCCGGGGCAACTCCTGGAAGAACGGACGGTTCGGGCGCTGCGGGAGCAGGGGCTCCTGGCCGCTCGCCGGGTGCGCGGTGCGCCTGCTGCCGAGGCTGCGCAGCTGCCGTCGCACGGTCGTCCGTGGTGGAGATCGGCGGCGGCGATCGCGGCCGGGATCGCCCTGTTCGCCGGCGGAATGTCGATCGGGCAGATCATGGGCTCACGACAGACCGCCGAGGCCTTTCAGACCGTGTTCGAAGAGGGAGACGTTCGACTGGCGTCCCAGGTCCAGCGGACGGGATCCGAGTACGTGGCCGCTCTCGAGGCGCTTTCGTCCGCCGATGGCGCCGCGGCCGACTCCGGACAGGCGGTCGAGGTGGCGCTGACAGCGCTGTGGGCGGCAGCGAACGAGATCGTTCGCCTGGCCCCGGACGATCCCCTGGCGGCGAGAATCCTCCAGGGGTTTCAGGCGCGGGCCCAGGTCACGAATCGATACGAAGCGAGCAACCAGCTCCTGGTGGAATTCTGAGGGACGGGAGGACGACGTGAACGGGACACAGGGAATGACCAGACATGGTGGCTGGAGATACGGAATCCAGAGTCTACTGGCAGTTGCATTGCTGCTGATTGCGACCGGTTCTGCTGACGGACAGCAAGGGGTCGCTTCGAGCTGCCCCGACGGCGCCACTCCGCGCGGCGAGATCGGGATCTCCAGCTTCGAGTGCAGTAACTGCACAATGTTTACGACCCGGGATGACGGGCGACGGTCCTGGAACTTCAGCGCTGAGCCGACCATACGCACCGTGGAACCGGGTTCTCCGGCGGACGGGAAGATCGAAGACGGAGATCGACTCGTGGCGATCGATGGCCACCTGATCACGACGGGTGAAGGCGGAGACCGCCTGGCGAATCTCGTTCCTGGCGAGACGGTGTCGATCGTCGTCCGTAGAGGGAGCCGGGAACAGACGGTAGCAGTCGTTCCGCGATCGGAGTGTCCCCGCTCCGGAGGCGCGGCTGCGGCTCCGGCCATCGCCGCCTCCCCGAGCCCGCCGGGCACGAAGTATGTGCCTCGCCCGGATCGGATGCCGGCACCTGCGGTTCCCCCGACGCCAGCAACGGGCGTATCCGTAGGAGCCGTTCCGAGACCCACCCTGGACCTGCTTCCCTCCGGTTGGTTCGGATTCGGGATTCAGTGCACCGAATGCCGGTGGAGCGTCGACGACGAAGACGGCACCTCCGAATGGGAATTCAGCACGCCTCCGGAAATCAGCTCGATCCAGGCCGGCAGTCCAGCGGCGGCAGCGGGACTGCAGCGTGGAGACGTCCTGCTGGAGATCGATGGGGAGTCCCTGGTGACAGAGGAAGGCGGTCGTCGCTTCGGCTCTGTGAAACCCGGACAGGACGTGCGCTGGACGTACAGGCGGGACGGCGAGACGAAAACTACGACAGCCACCGCGGCCGAGCGGCAGGCCCCGACAGCCCCGTTGCCTCCCACCAGGCAGGCGGCCGGATACGCCGGGGCGACAGGTGTCGGGTACACGGCCGCGGACCTCAGCGCGCTCAGGTACTCGGGGCTCGTGGGCGCGACCAGCGTGGAGGTACGAGGGGCGGGATCGGTGGTCGTGAACATCATCGATGCCGGTCGGGAGATCGAGATCGTCACTGCTGATTCCCGCACCCGGATCCGGCTGGACGAGCCGGAATAGGGCCGGGGCAGGAGCAACCCTAGTCGGACAACCTGTCACCCGGGGTCGCCGCGTCGCCGACAGAATGGCGCTACGGCGACCCGTCTTTGAACTCAGTCCCTCGGGAGTGTCCGTCTTCCCACGGCGCGACCAGATCTCATAACATACTGTGAGACCGTCATCTGCGCGCCCGGTGCATCTCGTAGAGTCTCCCATCGAACCAACAGGAACAGCCTGCACGACTCTTGCTGCCAAGCGAAGGGATGAAGTGCCTCGTCCCCCGAGGCGTCAGACCCCACGATTCGGAGTGAATCGATGCGTAGACCACTGCTGTTCCTCGCGGCCATTTCGGCCACCCTGGGCCTGCCGGCCGTTTCCGCCGCCCAGACGGCGCAGGACGCTGCCGAGCGGCAAGCATTCTTCGATGCGATCCAGGCACCCAACTGGCTGGGCACCGACATCGATCACACTTCGATCAAGCGACAGCGGGGAGGCACCTGCTGGAGCTTCTCGACTGTCGCCATGCTCGAGGCGGAGGCGCTGCGGCTGAATCAGTCGATGAGCGAGGCCTTGAAGGAAGCGAAGACGGAGCTGGACCTGTCGGATTACTACCCGGTGTACTGGGCCTACGTGGAGAAGGCCCGTGAATTCGCGCGCCGCGGCGGGGAGAACGCCCGGTTCACCGATGGCGGCCTGAGCCACGACGTCACCTGGCTGGTCGAAGAGTACGGCATCGTCCCCGAGACGGACTTCGCGGTGGTCGAGGACTACGGCGCGATGCGAAAAGAGCTCAACGCCGTCCTGACGCGGCACGAAGAGATCGGCTACTGGGACGAGGAGTCAGTGGTCGCCGAGATCCGGGCCGTCCTGGACGAG
>JBDGUY010000121.1:0-5838 GCA_039585935.1 Gemmatimonadota bacterium | reverse complement strand
GCACCTCCGAGTACGCCGACATGTCGCGCGCGCAGTACCCTTTCGCCAGCTCGAACATGTGCACGTTCACCGAGTGGAAGCCGGCCAGCGTGACGAACTGGTACAGATAGCCCATCTCGCAGAGCTCGCGCTGGAATTTCGCGATCGTGCCCGCGTCCAGGTGGGCCGCCCAGTTGAACGACGGCGAGCAGTTGTAGGCGAGCAGCTTACCGGGAAACTCCGCGTGAATCGCTTCGGCGAATCGCTTCGCCTCGCCCAGGTCGGGATGGGCCGTCTCGCACCAGACCAGGTCGGCCCAGGGGGCGTACGCCAGCCCTCTCGCGATCGCCTGGTCGAGCCCAGCCCTGACACGGAAGAATCCCTCGGCCGTGCGCTCTCCGGTGATGAACTCGTGATCGCGCTCGTCGACGTTGTTGGCCAGGATTCCGGCCGCGTTCGCGTCGGTGCGCGCCACCAGCAGCGTGGGTACGTCCGCCACGTCCGCCGCGAGTCGCGCCGCGATCAGCTTGTGGATCGCTTCGCCCGTGGGCGCGAGGACCTTGCCCCCCATGTGCCCGCACTTCTTGAATGACGACAGCTGGTCTTCGAAATGAACGCCCGCCGCACCGGCTTCGATCATCGCCCGCATGAGCTCGAACGCGTTGAGCACGCCGCCGAAGCCGGCTTCTGCGTCTGCCACGATCGGAGCGAACCAGTCGCGTGTTGCAGCCCCGTTGGCCAGGTGATCCACCTGGTCCGCGCGCCTGAACGCGGCGTTGATCCGCGCCACCAGCCGCGGTGCGCTGTCGGCGGGATACAGGCTCTGGTCGGGATAGGTCTGACCGGCGGTGTTCATGTCACCCGCCACCTGCCAGCCGCTCAGATAGACGGATTTCAGGCCGGCCTGCACCATCTGCACGGCTTGTGCGCCTGTGAGCGCCCCCAGCGCGCGCACGCACTCGCCGGACGACAGCATCTCCCAGAGCCTCTCGGCGCCCCGTCGCGCCAGCGTCTGCTCCGGCACGAGCGAGCCGCGCAGCCGGATTACCTCGGCGGCATCGTAACCGCGCTGAATGCCGTTCCAGCGAGGATCTTCGCGCCAGCTCCGTTCCAGCTCGGCCGCCGCCTGGGGTCCTGTGGTCGCGCGGCCGGTCCAGCCCGCGGTGTCCGCTCCGTTTCCGTTGCTCATGTCAGCTCCTCGTATCCGCGCAGCGTCATGAAGTCCGCGAGACTCCCACGGACCACAAGTTCCTGGATCATTTCCCGGGCCTCTTCGTAGCGACCCGCCTCGAACCGCTCCTCACCCACGAGGCCCCGCAGGCTTTCCAGCTCCTCGTCGAACAGCGCGATCATCATCTCGCGCGTCACCGGGCGCCCATCGTCGAGACGGACATCCGGGTGGTGCAGCCACTGCCACAGCTGCGAGCGTGAGATCTCCGCCGTCGCCGCGTCCTCCATCAGGTTGTAGATCGGCACGCAGCCGTTTCCACCGAGCCAGGCCTCCATGTACTGGATGCCCACATCGATGTTGTGCCTGATCCCCTGCTCCGTGATCTCCCCGCCAGGGACTGCCAGCAGGTCGGCGCGCGTGACGTGTACGTCATCGCGGTGCCTGTCGATCTGATTCGGCTCGGGCATCGCCTCGTCGAACGCCCGCTTCGCGAGCTCCACCAGCCCGGGGTGCGCGACCCACGTTCCGTCATGCCCGTCCCCCGCCTCGCGAATCTTGTCTTCCCACACCCTGGCGAGAGCCGCCTCGTTCGCCTCGGGATCGTTCTTGATCGGGATCTGGGCCGCCATCCCGCCCATCGCGTGAATTCCCCGACGGTGGCAGGTGCGGATCGCGAGCAGCGAGTAGGAGTGCATGCAGTGCGTGCCCATCGTGACAAGCGCGCGGTCCGGCAGAACGAATTCCGGGTGATTCCGAAACGTCTTGATGAAGCTGAAGATGTAGTCCCAGCGACCGCAGTTCAGTCCGGCCGAATGCTCCCTCAGCTCCCACAGGATCTCGTCCATCTCGAACGCGGCGGGAAGGGTCTCGATCAGGACCGTCGCACGGATCGAGCCGCGCGGAATTCCCAGCTCTTCCTGCGCCGCGACGAACACGTCGTTCCACAGCCTCGCTTCGAGGTGGCTCTCGAGCTTGGGGAGATAGAAATAGGGTCCCGAGCCGCGATCGAGAAGCTCCCGGCCGTTGTGGAACAGGAACAGGCCGAAGTCGAACAGACTCGCCGGAATCGGGTTTCCGTCCAGCAACACGTGCTTCTCGGGCAGGTGCCAGCCGCGCGGACGGACGAACAGCGTCGCGACCTCGTCGCCCAGCTCATAATGCTTCCCCTCCGGGCTGGTGAAGGTGATCGTGCGTCGCACTGCGTCCCGCAGGTTCAGCTGCCCCTCGACCACGTTGGTCCAGGTCGGGGAATTCGAGTCCTCGATGTCGGCCATGAAGCAGTTCGCCCCCGAGTTGAGGGCGTTGATGACCATCTTGCGCTCTACAGGGCCGGTGATCTCGATGCGGCGATCGAGCAGATCGGGAGGAATCCTCGCTACCGTCCACTCCGACTCACGGATCTGAGCCGTCTCAGGGAGGAAATCGAGCTTCGGGTCGTCGGCGGGTGCGTGCTCGTCGAGCTGTGCCTGTCTGCGCACCCGGCGCTCGAGCAGCTCTTCCCGGCGCGGCGCGAACTCGCGGACGAGCCCGGCGACGAAGTCCAGCGCCTCGTCGGTCAGGATCTCCTCGCAGCCGGGGGGACAGGGCTCCACGAGATGGAGGTGATCAGCAGGCCGGGCGGCTCTGCTCGTGTCATCCGCCATGCGCTCCTCCTCCGTCTAAGCGTCTGTTACATCGTATTTCCACATGATACGGCGAACGCTCCCGGACCGCCTCGGCGTATCGGGCGGCGACACCGCGCCGCACCCGGTCCAGTCACATCGAACCCATAGATGCAAAGAACAGGCCCTGGGACGACCCGCGCCCGGGAGGGCCGCGAGGATCCGCTCAAGCGGAATTGAGCCCCCGTCGGATGTGGCTCCGACTCGACACCGCGCACAGGACTCGACGCTCCCCGTGTCTCGCGTGCAGGACTCCTCATTGGCGGGACTTGGCCCGTCTTTCCGCTATCTGGTTGACGATCCATGCCAGATCCAGGTGTCCCTGCAACCGGAGCCCGAGTCATGAAACGAAGAGACCGCCCGTTACCCATCCTCGTTCTGCTGTGCGCGCTGTCGCTGACCGGCCTTCCGCAGGCAGCCGTCGGTCAGGTGTCGGAAGCGGAGGCCTTCCTATCCGAGAGCGTCACGTTGGAAGTTCGCGCACGACCGGGAACGGAGCTCAAGCCGGGCGACGACCTGGGGACGCTGCTCGCCGAGGGAATCCGGGTCAGCTCCAACGAGGACGGAAAGCCGATCCAGCTCGGGTTGTGGGTGGAGGCGTTCTCGCAGAGGGAAGGCAGCCTCGGACGGTTCGACGCGTACCCGGTATCGTTCGAGCCCGGTCGATCCTATCCGGGGCAAAGCCTGGATCCAGGAACCTGGCCAGGTGGGCGAGCTCGCGGCGCCCATGTTCGGAGATCGACGCAAGGAAGGCCTGGTCGTCAAGCAGGTCGTGGTGATCAACCACGAGGAGCAGTACGTCGTCATCAACCACGAAGAGCAGTACGGCATCGCAAGGCGCGACGGGGAGACGTCGATCGCGTTCCCGGACGTGTGCAAGGACGCGCCTTACGCGCTCGTCATCGGAGTCTCGGCGCCGGAGCTCAGAGGGAGCCCCTCGGCGTCCAAGTGCGTGGTGTGTGTGGTGAATTGAGGCGGACATCGCTCCCCGCCGCGTGGACCGGTAGGTTTCGAACCTAGGCACGGCAGCACAGCGAATTCCTTCCCCCCTCGGAATTCGCTGGCCGCGAGCCAGCGAACCGCGATCCACCATGCCCACCAGGGAGCCAGCACCATGAATTCACGGAGTCTGCGGAGTTCGAAGCACGCGCTTGCACGGGTCCGAGCCTCAGCCCTTGCCTTTGGTCTCGTCTCGCTGCTGTTCGCGACCGCACCGGCCGCCGCCCAGGACGCGACCGGTGACTGGTACGGCATCATGGAGGCCGGAACCGTCCAGATGCGCTTCAACCTGCACGTAACAGAGGCGGACGGGGCCTATGTCGCGACGCTCGACGTTCCGGCGCAGGACGCCATGGGAATTCCAATCGATCCGTTCACGGCCGAGGACGGAACGGTAATCTGGAAATTCGCCCCGGCGGGCATCGAATACGAGGGCATGGTCGATCCGGCGTTCACGAAGATCAACGGCACGTTCAAGCAGGGGAATCAGACATTCCCGCTCAATTTCGGACGCACGCAGCTGGCGGCTCCCCGGGGCAGCGAGGAATGGGCCCGAGAGCGACTGACGAAGACGGAGGTGATGATCCCGATGCGGGACGGGACGAGGCTGTTCACCTCGTACTACGTCCCGAAGGACACGACCCGCACGTATCCGATCCTCCTGCGACGCACTCCGTACAATTCCGAGCCCGGCGGCGAGGACAGCTTCACCTTCTCCATGTCGGGGGACGCACACCTGGTGGACGAGGGCTACATCCTGGCGTTCCAGGATGTGCGCGGGCGGTACATGAGTGAAGGCGAGTTCGTCGACGTCCGACCCATCAACCCGGACAAGCAGACCCCGCAGGACATCGACGAGGCCAGCGACACGTGGGACACGATCGACTGGCTGGTGAGCAACGTCCCGCGCAACAACGGTCGGGTGGGGATCTTCGGGGTGTCGTATCCCGGGTTCTATTCGACCACGTCACTGCCGGGAGCGCACGAGGCGCTCAAGGCCGTCTCACCGCAGGCGCCGGTGACCAACTGGTTCATCGGAGATGACTTTCATCACAACGGCGCGTTCTTCCTGATGGACGCGTTCTCCTTCTACTCGTCGTTCGGGCGGCCTCGTCCGGAGCCGACGCGCCAGGGCAATCGGCAGTTTCAATGGCCCAACCAGGACGCGTACGACTTCTTCATGGAACTCGGTCCGATTCGCAACGTCGAGGCGAAGTTCTTCGGCGACAGCATCAAGTTCTGGTCGGAAGTTATGGATCACCCGGACTACGATGACTGGTGGAAGGCCCGCGACCCGCTGCCTCACCTGACCGATGTGACCCCGGCGGTGATGGTGGTCGGCGGGTGGTTCGACGCCGAGGACCTGTTCGGTCCTCTCGCGACGTATGCGGCGATCGAAGAGCAGAACCCGGGCGTCTCGAACCGGATCATCATGGGTCCCTGGTCACACGGACAGTGGGGATACGACGACGGGGACAATCTCGGCAACGTGCACTGGGGTTCGAACACGACCGATCGCTACCGGGCAGCCGAGCTCGAGTTCTTCAACTACTACCTCAAGGACGAAGGAGAACTGAACCTGGCGGAAGCGCAGATGTTCGATACGGGCGCGCTCGAATGGCGTGAATTCGACGCGTGGCCCCCGGCGAACGTCGAGCCGGCAGCACTCTTCCTGCACCCGGGAGGCGGCCTGGCATTCGAACCGCCAACTGGATCCGACAGCTATGACGAGTACGTGTCCGACCCGGACAGGCCGGTGCCGTATACCGAAGATGTCCACCTGCGCAGGACGACCGAGTACATGACCGACGACCAGCGCTTCGCGGCGCGGCGGCCGGACGTGATGGTGTACACGTCCGACATCCTCACCGAGCCGGTGACCCTGGCCGGACCGATCGGGGCAGATCTGCGCGTGAGCACGACGGGCACTGACGCCGACTACGTGGTGAAGCTGATCGATGTATTCCCGGATTCGCTGCGCGACTACGAGAGCAACGACAAAGGCGTCCCGATGGCCGGTTACCAGAT
>JBDGUY010000120.1:0-5850 GCA_039585935.1 Gemmatimonadota bacterium | reverse complement strand
CTGGACGGTCAACTTCCGGCGCTATCCGGCAGCCGGCCCGGAGATCATCGAGCCGTCGGATCGGGCCCACTTCCGGTTCCGAAGGCCGGTCCTCCGCGCCGACAACCCGCACCTCGACCAGACCTATACGTACGGGTCGACCATGGGCGGCAACTTTCAGCAGCACCAGGGCGTCGAGTTCAACGTGCCCGAGGGAACGCCGATCCACGCGATCGGGGACGGCGAAGTCGCCTTCGCCGGGGAGGCCGAGGCGGGTGCGCTGACCGTAGTGATCCGGCACGACGAGCCGATCGAAGGGCAGACGGTGTGGTCTACCTACTTCCATAACTCCGAGCTTCTCGTCGAGACCGGGCAGCGGGTCGCCGAGCGGGATCCAATCGCCCGCGCCGGAAACACGGGCCGCGCCACCAACGACCATCTGCACCTCGAGATCCACACCACGCCCGCGGACGCGGACCCGTCGGTGGTCGTGAGTCCAGAGGAGCGCTATCCGCCGTTCACACGAAATCCGCAACTATGGATCGACCCGCTTCCGGGCACTGGCGTGATCGCCGGAAGGGTATTCGACGGGTCGGGCAACCCGATGCCCGGGGCCCGCGTGTACGGCGTTACGAAGCCCGAGCCGACCGAGACTCCGTTCTCGTTCGCCGAGACCTACGAGGACCGCGCCAACCCGGACCCGGTATTCGGCGAACACTTCGCGATCGGCGATGTGCCGGCGGGGGTGTATGTGCTCGGTGTGCAGATCGATGAGGCGAAGGTGTGGCGTATGGTGCGGGTCGTGGAGGACAGGGTCACGGAGGTCGAGTTCCGGCCGTAGCGGGAGCGCCACAAGTCGCCGGTTACGGGAGACCGAATTGTGGTGCGGGTGCCCGATTGACACGGGACGGTGTCGCCCCGCATACATACAGTCGGCCCGGTCTGATTCACGCTCACTGCGTTCTCACCACGTCACTGCATTAGGAGAAGACATGACGCCGAAGCGGTTCGCGATGCTAACGCTCGCTGCGGTAGTCCCGTTCTCGTGGGGCTGCTCGGACAAGCTCACCTCACCGCCCGAGTCTCAGGACCCGGCGGGATTTACAGCCCAGCAGATCGCCCCGGATCTCTCCGAGGCTCCGGCCGCAGACCGCTACCTCGTCGGATTCAACGGTAAGGCTCCGAAGAAGCTGGCCAATGAGGTCGCCGAGCTGGGCGGTACGGTGGACGCCGTATACGAGAAGTTCGGCGTGGCGATCGTCTCGGATATCGAGGCGGACGGCGCGGACGCGCTCGGCAAGGTGAGTGGAGTCAAGTTCGTCGAGCTCGAGCCGATGTTCGAGATCGGACTGCCGACCGTCGGCGAGACGCAGGCAGCGGATGCCGGCGTGGCGAGTCCGTCGGACCCGACGGGGGCATTCTTCTACCAGCTCGGCTGGCAGTGGCACATGACCGCCGCCAACGCGGAAGCCGCGTGGAGCGCCGGTCGTCTGGGAAGCCCTGACGTCACGGTCGCCGTGCTGGACGGCGGGATCGACTATACGCACCTCGACCTGCAGGGTCTCGTCGACATGAACCGCTCCGCGAACTTCATCGGGGACCCTGACGAATTCTATCGTCAGTTGTTCTACCCGACATCGGAGCCGTTCGTGGACCTCCAGTACCACGGCACGCATGTCGCGGCGACGATCGCCAGCAATGCGGTGGTCGGTGCCGGCGTGACGTCGATGACGACGCTGATGGCGGTGAAGGTCTGCAATCTGTTCGGAAGCTGCCCGGGCGCGGCGATCTTCGAAGGATTCGTGCACGCCGTCGACAACGGCGCCGATGTGATCAACATGAGCCTGGGCGGCGGCTTCTACAAGAAGGACTTCCCCGGCTACGTCAGCGTCGTGAACCGGTTGTTCAACTACGCCAAGACGAACGGTGTGACGGTCGTGGTGTCCGCCGGGAACGAGTCAATCGATCTGGATCACGAGGCGAATCTGTTCAAGACCTTCTGTGACGCACCGCACGTGATCTGTGTGTCGGCGACCGGTCCGACATCGTCAGATGACATCCGCTTCGGACCGTTCTACGAGATCGATGCCCCGGCTTCTTACACGAATTACGGGCGCTCGGCGATTTCGGTCGCCGCCCCCGGCGGCAATGATGGCGGCTTCGTCTGGGAGGCGTGCAGTTCGTTCAGTCTGTTCATTTCCTGTCCGGGCGGCACCTACATTCTCGGCCTCGGCGGAACCAGCATGGCCTCGCCGCACGTGGCAGGACTCGCTGCGCTTCTCGTCGAGGAGTACGGCAGGAATCCCGGGCGGATCAAGGCGGCGATCCAGAAGGGCGCCGATGATCTGGGTCAGCGCGGAACCGATCCGTACTACGGAAAGGGACGGATCAACATCGGGGACACCGTGTCCGACTGATCCACCGATTCCGGCGTGAGTCGCCGGATCCCGGTCAGTGCGTTGCTCGAGGGGTGCCGCGGACGTGGCACCCCTCCTGCATTCCGAGGTAGAATGCTTTGACGGCGCTCGAGGCTGCATGCAGGGTTCGAGCCGAAGCCGAGACACCGCTGGAGCGAGGAAACGAAGCGATGATGCGAATCAGGGCAAAATCGAACGCTGCGGTGATGGCGGCAGGCTTCGTGTTCACCGTCGCCGCCTGTTCGGGCGGTGACCCGACGGGCCCGGCCCTGACCGTCGGCACTGCTTCCGAAGTTCCACCGACCGCGCACGTCGTGGGATTCGACGTAGTGGAGGAGATGACGACCGAGATCAGCGGAATCCGGGAGCGTCGCCGCGATGTGATCACGGACCCCGCCGAGTGGGAGGCGCTGTGGGACGAGATCACCACCCATGTGATGCCGAAGCCACCGGCCCCGGAGATCGACTTCGACAGCCGGATGGTCATCTTCGCTTCGATGGGAGAACGAACATCGGGTGGCCATACGATCGCCGTGCTCGAGGCCGCGCAGGAAGACGGCAGCCTGTACGTAGTGGTCGAGGAGGCGACGCCGGGTATCCAGTGCATGACCACCGACGTGGTCACGACGCCGGCCGTCGCGGTGAGCGTACCTCGCGGCAGCGGGACGGTGTTGTTCGTCGAACGGGAGATCGCCTACCCGTGCGCGCCGATGTGAGTCAGTTCAACAGGTAGCCTGCCGCCAGTTCGCGGTACGCCTCCACCTCCGCCTCGATCCACGCCTCGCTCAGCCCCAATTCTTCGGCCATCAGTTGCGCCACGAGCGGGGCCGCTTCGCGGCTGGCCCGAGCGTCGAGCAGCAGAGCGCGGGTGCGGCGAGCCAGCACGTCCTCGACGCGGCGAGCCATCTCGACCCTTGCTGCCCACACGACCTCGCACTGCTTGTAGGGCAGGGAGGGGTGCAGAAGCTCCCCCAATTCCGGGCGACGGTCGATCAATTCCCTCAGGCCCGGGATGTCCGATCCGTACACGGACTGAGGGTCTGACGGATCCAGCGCATCGCTCCAGCCGTGCAGTCGAAGCTCCGACGTTCTGCTTGCCCGCGGCTCGAGTCCGCCGACCTGGGCCGCCTGGTTCACGCAATCCTCCGCCATCCGCCGATATGTCGTCCACTTGCCGCCCGTGATCGTCACGAGACCCGATGCAGACACGATCACGGTGTGGTCGCGAGACAGGGCAGCGGTGTCCTGTTCTCCTCCTTCGCTGACCAGCGGGCGCAGGCCTGCGAAGCAGCTCAGCACGTCGGCCGAAGTCGGGTCCTTCGTCAGGTAGCGCACCGCGTGGGTGAGAAGGAAGTCGATCTCCTCGTCGAGCGGTCGGGGTTCCAGGTCGGCCTCCGGCACCGGCGTGTCCGTCGTTCCCACTATGACGCGGTCGTGCCAGGGAACGGCGAACAGGACTCTCCCGTCATCGGTTTCCGGGACCATGATCGCGCTGTCGCCCGGCAGGAAGGTCCTGTCGAGCACGATGTGCACCCCCTGGCTCGCCCTGACGATCGGTTCCGCGGAAGGATCGTCGAAGGCGCGAATCGAATCCGTGAACACCCCGGTGGCGTTGACGATCACCTGGCCGCGGAACTCGTGCTCGATTCCCGTGAGTGCATCCCGGGCCCTGACTCGCCGGGCCAGTCCATCCACGTGCTCGATTCCCACGACGCGGATGTGGTTGAGCGGGCTCGCTCCCAGGTCCTCGGCGGTGCGGGCCAGGGTGACGGCGAGCCTGGAGTCATCGAATTGCCCGTCGAAATAGATCACGCCCCCGCGCAGGCCGTCCGGCTCGATCGTGGGGATATGTTCGCGCGTCTCTTCCGGCGACAGGCGCTCGGACGGGGCAAGCCCGAGCTTGCCGGCCATCATGTCGTACACCTTGAGCCCGATCCCGTAGAATGGCCCCTCCCACCAGTCATACAGCGGAACGACGAAGCTGAGGTGGTGCACCAGGTGGGGAGCGTTTCGGATCAGCAGGCCACGTTCGTGAAGGGCCTCGAGCACAAGCGAGATATTGCCCTGCTTGAGGTACCGGACGCCGCCGTGAATCAGCTTGGTGCTGCGGCTCGATGTGCCCTGGGCGAAGTCCGCCTGCTCGAGCAGCAACGTGTCATAACCGCGGGAAGCCGCCTCGACCGCGACACCGAGACCGGTGGCTCCTCCGCCGATGACGATCAGGTCATGCTCGCGTCCATCCGTCGCTCGTTCGAGCAGTCGGTCACGATTCATTGGACTTCGGGGGCTTACTGTCTCCAGTAGCCGGCGGGTGTTGCAGCCACCAGGCCCGGGCCCGGGCTGACGACCAAGGCGGATCGAAGTCGATTGCGGCGATAGCATCCGCCAGGGATTCCATATTCGGGAACCGGTCCTCCGGCTGCTTCTCGAGACAGCGAAGAATTGCTTCGTCCAGCTCGGCAGGGATGTCCTGGTCCGTCTTCGTCGACGGTGCCACGGGTGCAACGTTCAGGTGCTTCGCGACCACGTCGTACGGGCTCCCTCCCTCGAACGGAGTCTTACCCGTGACCATGAAGTAAGCCACGCACCCGAGGCTGTAGATGTCCGCGCTTCCCTCGACGGAGCTCTTGCCACGGGCGAGTTCGGGCGCGATGTACAGGGGGGTTCCAAACACCTGTCCGGCCCGGGTGAGCTCCTGTTCCACCGGTCCGATGTCCTTCGCCAGCCCGAAGTCGAGCACTTTGACGAAATCGTACATCCCGCCGCGCTCGGTGAGGAAGATATTCGATGGCTTGATGTCACGGTGCAGGATGCCGGCCCGGTGCGCCTCTCCCAGCGAACCACACGCCTGGCGCAATATGTAGCTGGCCCTGGCAGGTGGAAGCGGCCCGTCCCGATCTACCAGCCGTTGAAGATCGAGTCCCTCGAGGTACTCCATGGCGTAGTAGAACGTGTCGCTGTCGGCTGCACGGCCGAAGTCGTAGACCGTGATCGTGTTCGGGTGCGTCAGGTTGGCGGACAGCTGAACCTCACGCTCGAATCGGCCGAGCATCTCCTCGCTGCGCGTCGGATCCGAATTCATCACCTTTACCGCGGTCGGCCTCCGAATCAGCGCGTGGTGCGCCACGTAGACGTGGCCCATCCCGCCCTTTCCGAGGTCCCGGTCGATCACGTAATTGCCCAGCTTCTGGGCCTTACGCAACTCGGTCCGCACGCTGTACAGGACGTGAGACACCACCACCGATGCGCCCGCCACCAGTGCAGCGGCGATTGCGCCCTGCACGGCCCGGTCCCGAGACGCCTCAGGGACCGCCATCCATGACTCTGCGACTTCCGGAACGGTCGTTCGTGCCGCGAGCACGAACATCGGATAGGCGAGCGCGGCGGTCGCAGCGGCGATCGCCTGGTACCTGACCCTCCATGGTAGAACGGCGGCGACGAACAGGAGGAGGCC